>NZ_NOIW01000045.1:0-41391 GCF_002708645.1 Sphingobium sp. IP1 | reverse complement strand
GCCCCCGCCAGCGCCGATCCCAGTGCCAGGCAGAGCATGCCCCCGGTCGCAAAGAGCGACCCGATCGTCAGCTTGGCAAGATCGCCGGGCTCGGGCCGATGGCGCGCATAGCGGCGATAGACGAAAGGCAGGCCGGCAAGGATCGTCAGGCCCAGCCCCGCATCGAGGGTGATGAGCCAGCTCGTCGGCACGCGCAGCCCGCCCAACGTCAGTTCCAGATGCGCGTCGCCCCAGATCAGATAGGCGTTGAATATCTGATTGTTGGGCAACAGCGCCACCGCCAGCAGCGGGATCAGCAGGATGATGCCCAGCAGGCCGCGCAAATCCTGCCCGGTCATGCGCATGCGCCGCTCCGATCGTGATCCGCGCTCATCAACCGGCAGATGCCTGCGTCCGGCAAGGTAGATGATCGTGGCGATCGCCATGCCGACGCCGGCGACGGCAAAGCCGACATGCCAGCCGCGCGTTTCCGCCAGCGTGCCGATCACCAGCGGCGCGGCGATCAGGCCGATATTGATGCCCAGATAATAAAGCTGGAACGCGCCGTCGCGGCGCGGATCGTCACGACCATAGAGCGCGCCGATCTGGCTGGCGAGATTGCCCTTGAACAGGCCGCTGCCCAGCACCAGCAAGCCGAGCGCGGGCAGGAAGGCGGCCTGGACCGCCATCAGGAAATGGCCCGCCATCATCGTCAATGCGCCCAGCAGCACCGTGCGATGCCGGCCCAGCAGTCGGTCCGCGACCAGCCCTCCCAGGATCGGCGTCACATAGACGCTGGCGAAATAGGTGCCGACAATGGCGGAGGCGAGCGGCTGGCCGTCCAGCCCGCCATAAAGCTGGCGAAAGGCATCGAAGAAGAGCAGGCCGTCGGCCTGCCCCGGCTGCAGCAGATGCTTGACCAGATAGAGGGCCAGCAGCGACTGCATGCCATAATAGGAAAAACGCTCCCACGCTTCGGTGAACAGCAGATAGGCGAGGCCCCGCGGATGGCCCAGGAACGCGCGATCGCCCTGGTTCATGGCTGCGCGCCCGGCCCCTTGTAGATGACGCCGTCCTTCATCACGAAGCCGACCTGGCGCAGCGCGCCGATGCTGCGGGTCGGATCGCCCTCGACCGCGACCAGATCGGCGAGCAGGCCCGGCTTCACCGCGCCCAGCCGGTCGGCGATGCCGAACAGTGTCGCATTGCCGCTGGTCGCCGCAATCAGCACGTCGCGGGACGCCATGCCGGCGGCCGCCATCAACTCCGCCTCGCGGGCATTGTCGCCATGGGCAAACACGCCGACATCGCCGCCCAGGCAGATGGCGACGCCCGCCGCCCGCGCGCGATCCAGCGCCTGGCGCGCCTGCGTCACCGCCGCCGGCGCCGGTTCCGCCCCGGTCCAGCCACGATAGCGCGCGGTGGCATCGGACGCCGCCAGGGTCGGGCAATAGCCGACATTGTGCGCCTTCATCAGCGCGAAGGTCGCGGCGCTGCCCTCATAGCCATGCTCGATCGTGTCGACCCCGGCCAGGATCGCCCGGCGCATCCCCTCGTCAGTGGCGGCATGAGCCGCGACCTTACGGCCGGCACTATGCGCCGCCTCGACCGCTGCGGCCATTTCCGCCTGAGTGAAGGTCGGGCGGCTCGGCTCGCCCTTGCCCCAGCGATAATCGGCATAGAGTTTCACGACATCGGCGCCGGCCGCGATCTGTCGCCGCACCGCCGTCACCAGATCGGGGCCGCCGGCCTCCTCCGCGCCCAGCGGCACGACGACGCCCGGCTCGAACCCGCGCGGGCCGTAGGCGCCCGGCGCCACCAGCGCACGGGTCGCGACCAGCATGCGCGGCCCGGCGATGATGCCCTGATCGATCGCCTGCTTGAGGCCGACATCGGCATAGCCAGCCCCTTCCGTGCCCAGATCGCGCACGGTGGTGAAGCCCGCCATCAGCGTCGCTCGCGCCGACACCGTGGCCCGCGCGGTGCGCAGCGCCAGCGGCTCATGCAGCACCTGATCGTCCCAGCTCGTCTCGTTATAGGGGTGCAGGAAGAGGTGCGAATGGCCCTCGATCAGGCCGGGGAGCAGGGTCTTGCCGGGCAGGTCGATGACGGTCGCTCCGGCCGGCACCACGATCCCCGGTCCCGCCACCTCGATCCGGTTGCCACGCACCAGCACCGCCCATCCGCGATGCGACGCCGCGCCGTCGAACACGGCATCGGGGCGCAGCAGATAGAGCGTCGGCGCAGCTTCTTCCGCCACGGCCGGCATCGGCGCGACGAACAGAAAGGCCAGCAGGATCAAAAGCCTGTGCATCGATATCATCCCCCTTGACGGGAGGCTGCTTGCGCCGTCCCGCCCCCTTCATTACTCCCCCTCTCTATGACGAAATTCCTGCCGCGCGCCACCTCCCTTGCGGGGGCATTGGTCGCTCTTGCCGCCTGCCCTGCCCTTGCCCAATCGCCGACCGCGCTTTCGCCGGCCAAGGTCACCATCACCCGCGACCAATGGGGCATAGCCCATGTCCATGGCGCGACCGATGCCGATGCCGTGTTCGGCATGGTCTATGCCCAGGCCGAAGACGACTTCAACCGGATCGAGACCAATTATCTGGTCAACTTGGGCCGCCTCGCCGAAGCCGAGGGTGAGAAGGCGATCTGGCAGGATCTGCGCCAGCGCCTGTTCATCGATCCTGCCCGGTTGCAGGCCGACTATGCCCGCAGCCCGGCCTGGCTCAAGAAGCTGATGCAGGCCTGGGCCGATGGCCTGAATTATTATCTCTCCACCCATCCGATGGTGAAGCCGCGCGTCATCACCCGGTTCGAGCCGTGGATGGCACTGAGCTTCACCGAAGGCAGCATCGGCGGCGATATCGAGCGGGTGCCGCTGACCCAGCTCCAGGCCTTTTACGAGAAGAAACCGGTGGCGCTCACCATGCTGGAACAGGGCCTCGCCTATCGCGAGCCGCAGGGGTCGAACGGCTTTGCCATCGCGCCATCCCGAACGCAGGACGGCCATGCGCTGCTGATGATCAACCCGCACACCAGCTTCTTCTTCCGATCCGAACTGCAGATGAGCAGCGACGAGGGGCTGGACGCCTATGGCGCCGTCACCTGGGGGCAATTCTTCATCTACCAGGGCTTCAACCGCCATATCGGCTGGATGCACACGTCGAGCGGCATCGACAATGTCGACGAATTTGCCGAAACGATCGTGCGCCAGGGCGATCGTCTCTTCTACCGCTATGGCAAGCAATTGCGCCCGGTCACGGAAAAGACCATCGCCATTTCCTACCGCACGCCAGATGGCAAGCTCGCCCAGCGCGCCTTCACCGGCTACTCCACCCATCATGGCCCGATCGTCCGGACCGAGGGCGACAAGTGGATCGCCTTCGCGCTGATGAACAAGCCGGTGCCGGCGCTGGAACAGAGCTATCTGCGCACCAAGACCAGCGATTATGCGAGCTTCCTCAAGGTCGCGGAGAATAAGGCGAACAGCAGCAACAATACGCTGCTGGCCGACGACAAGGGCGAGATCGCCTATCTCCATCCGCAATTCGTGCCGATCCGCGACGATCGCTTCGACTATACGAAGCCGGTCGACGGCAGCGACCCGGCGACCGACTGGCGCGGCCTGCACGACCTGTCGAGCCTGCCCCAAGCAGTAAACCCGAAGGGCGGCTGGGCGATGAACACCAATAACTGGCCCTGGACGGCGGCCGGCGCGGACAGCCCGAAGCGCGAGGCCTTTCCGCGCTACATGGACCAGGCCGGCGAGAATCCGCGCGGTCCCCATGCGCAGATCGTGCTGTCGGCCAATGAGCACTTCACCCTCGATAGCCTGATCGGCGCCGCCTATGATCCCTATCTGACCGGCTTTGCCCGGCTCGTTCCGGGCCTGATCGCCGCGCAGGACAAGGCGCCTGATCCGGCGCTGGCCGATGCGGTGCAGAGCCTGCGCGGTTGGGATTATAAATGGAGCCTGACCTCGACCCAGACCTCGCTCGCCGTCTTCTGGGGCGAGGCGCTGTGGAAGGCGGTGGCTCCGGCCGCCAAGGAAGCGGGCCTGTCGACCATCGACTATATGGCGACCCGCGCGACCGACGCGCAGAAGCTGGCGGCGCTGCGCGAGGCGGTCGAGCGGCTGGCCGCCGATTTCGGCAGCATCGCCGTGCCCTGGGGCGAGATCAACCGCTACCAGCGCAATGACGGCGCGATCGTCCAGACGTTCGACGATGCCAAGCCCAGCACGCCCATCCCCTTCGCCTCGTCGCAATGGGGATCGCTCGCCGCCTTCGGCGCGGCGCGCTATCCGGGGACGAAGCGCTATTATGGCACCAAGGGCAACAGCTTCGTCGCGGCGGTCGAGTTCGGGCCCAAGGTCGTTGCCCGCGCGGTCAGCGCCGGCGGCGAGAGCGGCGATCCCCACTCGCCCCATTTCGCCGATCAGGTCGACCTCTATGCCAAGGGCGAACTGCGCCCGGTCTATTTCTACCCCGAAGACATAAAGGCCCATGCCGTGCGCGCCTATCGGCCCGGCGAATAAGGATAGATGATGCACACCGCCCGCCTTGCCGCCCTGATCGCCTGCGCCCTGCCCTTCGCCGCTTTCGCCCAGCCGCCCAAAGCGGCGGAGGACGTGGTGCTCTATAGCGGCGCGACCATCATCGACGGCACCGGCGCGGCGCCGCGCGACAATCAGGACATGCTGGTGCGCGGCGACCGGATCGTCGCGCTGGCGCCGCATGGCAGCCTGTCCGCCGCCGATGTCGCGGGCGCGAAGCCGGTCGATCTGGCCGGCCGCTATGTCATCCCCGGCCTGATCGACAGCCATGTCCATATGGCAACCCCGCCCAACGCCGTGCAGGCCAGGGCGATGCTGCGCCGCAATCTCTATGGCGGGGTGACGGCGGTGCGCGACATGGCCGACGATCTGCGCTCGGTCGGCGAGCTGGCGCGCGAGGCGCGCATGGCGGAGATCCCCGCGCCCGACATCTATTATGCCGCGATCATGGCCGGCCGGCCCTTCTTCGCCGATCCGCGCGTCGCCGCCGCCAGCCAGGGGGTGACGCCGGGCACCGCGCCTTGGATGCAGGCGATCGACGACAAGACCGATCTCAAGGAAGCCATCACCCTGGCGCGTGGCACATCGGCCAGCGCGATCAAGGTCTATGCCGACCTCACTCCGCGCCAGGTCAAAGCCGTGACTGCTGCCGCCCATCGCCAGCATATGCTGGTCTGGGCGCATAGTTCGGTCTTCCCCACCCGCCCGGCCGACGTGATCGCCGCCGGGCCGGATGCGATCAGCCATGTCTGCTATCTCGCCTATCAGCGCGAGCCGGTGATGCTGGCGGCGTATGAGGACCGGACGCCGGTGCATGAAAATCTGCTGGCGCCGGGCGATGATGATCCGGTGATGGCCAATCTGTTCCGCGCGATGCTGAAACAGGGCACGATCCTCGACGCGACCGGCGCGCTGTTCGTGAAATATGAGGCCAAGCGCAAGGCCGATCCCAAGGCGAAGCCGCTGCGCTGCACCGGCGACCTCACTACCCGCCTCACCCGTCAGGCGTGGAAGATGGGTGTCCCCATCTCCACCGGCACCGACTTCGTTGGCGAGGCCGAGGATCCGTGGCCTGCCGTCCATGAGGAACTGCTCTTCCTGGCCCGCAATGTCGGCATGCCGCCGGTCGAGGTGATCCGGTCCGCCACGCTGGTCGGCGCGCAGGCGGCGGGGCAGGCGAAGGATATGGGCTCGATCGAACCGGGCAAGCTCGCCAATTTCGTGGTGCTGAAAAGCGATCCGGTCGCCGACATCGCCAATATCCAGACGATCGAGACGGTGGTGAAGCGCGGCAAAGCCTATGCCCGCAACGCCTATGTGCCGGTGACGAAGGAAGAAATGGGGGACGACGAATGAAGCTGGATCGGCGCAATTTCATGGGCGTATCGGCCGCGATGCTGGCCGCCGGCAGTGCCCGCGCGGCAGGCGTCGACGCCGACCCGATCAAGGACATGATCGTCATCAATGCGCTCGGTGGCCTGGGCGATCCCAACCAGCCCGCCGATTCCCTCGTGCCGCAGTTCAGCCCGCGCGTGCTGGCCGAAGCCCATGCGTCCGGCTTGACCGCCGTCAACATCACCATCGGCTATGTCTCCGGATCGGACGACCCGTTCGAGCAGAGCGTGCGCGAAGTTGCAGAGACCGATGCGCAGGTGCGCGCCAATAGCCGCGACCTGATGAAGATCCTGACCGCCGCCGACATTCGCCGTGCCAAGGCGGAGGGCAAGACCGGGCTGATCTACGGATTCCAGAATGGCGCGATGATGGGCCAGGATGCGAGCCGGATCGACATTTTCGCCAATCTGGGCGTGCGCATCTTCCAGCTGACCTACAACCCCGCCAACCAGTTGGGCGACGGATCGATGGCGCCGGGCAATCGCGGCCTGACCCCGTTCGGGCGCGAGGTTGTCGCGCGCTGCAATGCGCAGCGGGTGATGGTCGACCTGTCGCATAGCGGCGAGCAGACCTGCCTGGAGGCAGCCCGTATCTCGAAACAGCCGATCTCGATCAACCATACCGGTTGCCGCGCGGTCACCAATCTGCCGCGCAACAAGACCGACGCGGAATTGAAGCTGGTCGCCGATCGCGGCGGCTTCATCGGCATCTATTTCATGCCCTTCCTTGATCTGTCCGGCCATGCCCGCGCCGAACATGTCGTCGCCCATATCGACCATGCGGTGAAGCTGTGCGGCGAGGATCATGTCGGCATCGGCACCGACGGCACGGTGACGCAGATCGACGACCTCAAGGCCTATGAGGCGGTGCTGGCCAAGGAAATCGCCGCACGCCAGGCCGCCGGCATCAGCGCCAAGGGAGAACGGCCCGACACCTATCCCTTCGTCGTCGACCTGCGCGGCCCGGACCAGTTCCGCAAGCTCGTTGGGCTGCTGCGCGCCAAAGGCTATTCGACGGCCCGGATCGAGAAGATATTGGGCGGTAATTTCCTGGCCTATGCCGAGACGATCTGGGGAGCATGAACCGATGCTGGCAGGCGTAGAACTGGGCGGCACCAAGTGCATCTGCATCCTGGGCACCGGGCCGGACGATATCCGGGCGCAGGTGGAAATTCCGACCACCACGCCCGCCGAGACCCTGTCGGCGGTGGCCGCGACATTGGCCGGATGGGATTTCGCCGCGCTGGGCCTTGGCAGCTTCGGACCGCTTGATCTTGATCCGGCGTCGGCCAGTTTCGGCTCGATCGTCAGCACGCCCAAGCCGGGCTGGAGCGGAACGGACATCACCCACCTCGCGGCCGGACGGCCCTTCATGGTCGATACCGATGTCAATGGTGCGGCGCTGGCCGAGGGGCGCTGGGGCGCGGCGCAGGGGTTGACCAGCTGGGCCTATGTCACGGTCGGCACCGGCATCGGCGTGGGCAGCATCGTGTCCGGCATGCCCGTGCGCGGACTGGGCCATAGCGAGGCCGGGCATATGCGCGTCCCGCGCGCTGCCGGAGACGATTTTGCAGGCAATTGCCCCTTCCATCGCGACTGCCTGGAGGGACTGGCCAATGGTCCCGCGATCGAGGCGCGGACCGGCCAGCGCGGACGCGACGTGTCCGCCAATGATCCGCAATGGTCGTTCGTCGCCCATGCACTGGCGGCGATGTGCCATAATCTGGCGCTGACCAGCCTGCCCCAGCGTATCCTGATCGGCGGTGGGGTCGCCATGGGCCAGCCCCAGTTGATGCCATTGATCCGCGATCGACTGACCGCCAGTCTGGCGGCCTATGGCGCGGCTGCGACGATCGCATCGATGGACGACTATGTCGCCCATCCGGCACTGGGCGACCGCGCCGGGCCGCTCGGGACGATCGCCCTTGCCGACATGGCCCTGGCGGCATCGCAGCGCTGATCGCCACACGGATGCTGCGCCCCTGGACCCTGCCGCTCAAGGAACGGGTGCGGATCGCGCCGGACAGCCCGCGCTACATGCAGATCGCCCATGGGCTGATCCACGAGATCGAGCGCGGCCGGCTGTTGCCCGGCGAATTCCTGCCAAGCAGCCGGGAACTCGCCGCCGCGCTGGAGGTCAATCGCAAGACCATCGTCACCGCCTATGAGGAACTGATCGCGCAAGGCTGGCTGGTGAGCGCAGGCACGCGCGGCACGATCGTGTCGACCTCCCTGCCCAGCAGCGACGATGCCCCTGCCCCGCCGATCGCCCCCGACACGCGCCAGCCGGACGAAACCGAATATCCGTTCCTGGCCGCGCCCGACCGGCTGATCGCCATCCCGGCGGGCAAATGGCGCAAGCTGGACGAGGGCGTCGCCGACGGGCGCCTCTTCCCCGCCGACCTGCTGGCCCGCGCCTATCGCAAGGCGGCGGAGGGGGCCTCGCGCGCCAATGCGCTTCACTATCGCGACCCGCGCGGGTCGCCACGGCTGCGGCAGGAGATCGCCAGCATGTTGCGGCGCCAGCGCGGGCTGATGGTCGGCGCGGAAAATATCTGCATCACCCGCGGCAGCCAGATGGGCGTGTTCCTGACCGCGCGCATCCTGATCCGGCCGGGCGATGCGGTGCTGGTCGAACGGCTGACCTATGAGCCGGCGGTCGCCGCCTTCCGCGCCTGTGGGGCCAAGATCGTCACGGTCGGGCTGGACGAGGATGGCGTCGATGTCGCCGATGTCGAGCGGGCCTGTCGCAAGCATCGCGTCCGCGCCATCTTCGTGACGCCGCATCATCAATTCCCGACCACCGTGTCGATGCGGCCGGAGCGGCGGCTGCGCCTGCTGGAACTGGCGCGGCAATTCGCGTTCGGGATCATCGAGGATGATTATGACCATGAGTTTCACTTCGGCGCGCAGCCGCTGCTGCCGATGGCGAGCTACGCGCCGGCGCGGGTGATCTATGCCGGGTCGATGTCCAAGCTGCTCGTGCCGGCGCTGCGCATCGGCTATATCGCCGCTGCGCCCAAAGTCGTCGACGCGCTGGCCTATCAGATCTCGCTGATCGACGGCATGGGCAATACCGTGACGGAGGAGGCCGCCGCCGAACTGCTGGAGAGCGGCGAGGTGCGCCGCCATGTGCGCAAGACGGCGCAGATCTACGCCCGGCGGCGCGATGCCTTCGCGCGCAATCTTGACAGCGAAATGGACAGGTTGATCGACTATCGCCTGCCCGATGGCGGCCTCGCCTTCTGGTTGCAGTTCAAGGACATGGCCGCGCTGGACCGGCTGGAAGCGCGGGCACCCGAGATCGGCCTCAGCTTTGCGTCCTCGCACAGCTATGCGGCCGAGGAAGGGGCCGAGCGGGGGCTGCGCATCGGCTTTGCCAGCCTGACCGAGGAGGAGGCGAAAGAGGTGTTGCAGGCGCTGCGCCGCTGCGCCGAACCCTGATCCTTACTTGGACCCCTTCACTTTCCTGAATTGGATGTTTCGGGCGGGTCCAATGCCGGCGCAGTGTCATGCATATGAAATATGCGCCCCGCTCCCCGGACGACATCGTCACCCTGATCGGCGACCATCCGCTCTGCTGGATCGTTTCCCATAGCGAGGCCGGCTTCGGCGCTACGCCGCTGCCGCTGCTGGCAGAATGCGACGCGGACGGTGCGCTGGTGTCGCTGCTGGGCCATTTTGCCCTGTCCAACCCGCAAGTGGCGCAACTGCGCACCGCGCCCCGCGCCACCGTACTGGTGAACGGGCCGCAGGCCTATATCTCGCCCGAGATGCAGTCGAACCCGACCTGGGTGCCGACCTGGAACTATGCGATGGCGGTGCTGACCGTCGATGTCGAGCTTCTGCCGGAAGCCACCCGCGAATCGATCGAGACGCTGACCGACCGGATGGAGGCGGGCCGCGCCGCCCCCTGGCATATCGACGATGCCGGCGCGCGGCTGGAACCGATGATGAAGCATATCATCGGCTTTCGCGCCCATGTCCGCGCGATCGACGGCCGATTCAAGCTGGGCCGCGACGAAAGCCGCCAGGGCATCAACGAGATTGTCGGCAGCCTGGCCCCCGGCGGGCTGCGCGACTGGATGCAGATCTACAATGAGGACCGGCTCGACGACGCGAACCGGAAGGGAGCAGAGCAATGATGTTCAGCCGACGCGAGATGCTGGCCGGGGGTGCGACCGGCCTGGCCGGACTGGCATTGAGCAGCAGCCTTTGGGCGAAGGGACAGGTGCTGGACACCGCCTATGTCAACGCAACGGTCTGGACCGGCGAAGGCATGCCCGTGCAGCGGTCTGCGATCGGCCTTGCCGGTGGACGCATCGCCGCGATCGGTGCGGCGGCGGTCAAGGCGCAGTCGGGCAAGAGCACGCGGGTCATCGATCTGGGCGGCGCCTTCGTCATGCCCGGCTTCACCGACGCCCACACCCATTTCCTCACCGGCTCCTATCTGCTGAGCCAGCCCAATCTGCGCGAGGCGAAGAGCCCGCAGGAATTTGCCCGCATCGTCGGCGAGGCGGCCAAGGGCCTGAAGCCCGGCCAATGGTTGCAGGGCGGCAGCTGGGACGCCGAACTATGGGGCGGCGAATTGCCCGACCGCAGCTGGATGGACCCGGTGACGCCCAATACCCCGGTCGCGGTGCAGCGGCTGGACCTGCACATGCTGGCGCTCAATTCGCTGGCGCTGAAACTGGCCGGGATCGACCGCAACACCCCCGACGTGGCCGGCGGCATGATCGTGCGCGACAAGGATGGCAACCCGACCGGCATCCTGAAGGATGCGGCGATGGACCTGGTCAAGCGCGCCATCCCCGCGCCGACCGACGCCGACAAGGAGGATGCCGCGCGCCAGGGCATCGCCCATGGCCTGTCCAAGGGCGTGGTCCAGGTCCACACCACCGAACTGGACTGGGTCACCCATGACACGCTGCGCCGCCTGCGTGCCAAGGGCGAGACCGACATGCGCTTCTATTCCTTCGTACCGTTGCAGGACTGGTCGAAGCTCAAGACGCTGATCGATGCCGAAGGACGCGGCGACGACTGGGTCCGCTGGGGTGGGCTGAAGCTGCAATATGACGGGTCGCTGGGATCGCGAACGGCGATGTTCTATCGCCCCTATGACGACGCGCCCGACAATGTAGGCTTCCCGATCCACAAGCGCGCCGATGTCCAGCAATGGACCAATGATGCCGACGCGGCGGGCCTGCAGATCACCATCCACGGCATCGGCGACAAGGCGAATGACGAGGCGCTGGACATCTTTGCCGCCGCTGCCGCGAAGAATGGCAAGCGCGACCGCCGTTTCCGCATCGAACATGCCCAGCATCTCGCGCCGGCCGCGATCCCGCGCTTCGCCCAGCAGCAGGTCATCGCATCGGTCCAGCCCTATCATGCGATCGACGATGGACGCTGGGCGATCCAGCGTGTCGGCGCCGAGCGGCTGAAGGGCACCTATGCGTTCAAGTCGCTGCTCGACGCCGGGGCGAAGGTCGCCTTCGGATCGGACTGGCCGGTGGCGCCGCTCGATCCGCTGACCGGGGTCGCCGCCGCCGTGCTGCGCCAGACGATCGACGGCGCCAACCCCGGCGGCTGGCTGCCGCAGCAGAAGATCAGCATGCTCCAGGCGCTGCACGCCTATACCGCGACCAACGCCTTTGCCGGTTTCAGCGACGACCGGATGGGCCTGCTGAAGCCCGGCATGCTGGCCGATTTCGCGGTGCTGGACGCCGATCTGTTCGCGATCGATCCGGCCAGGATCGGCGCGACCAAGGTGTTGCGCACGATCGTCGGCGGTCGCCAGCGCTTTGGCGAAGGGAGCGACATCTAACAACCGAGCAAGGGAGAAAGCCGGCCGGAACAAGGCCGGTTCTCACATCATAAGGGGAATGACAATGAACAGACTGACGCATCTCAAGACTGTGAGTTTCACCGCCATCGCGGCCGCGACCATCTTGTCCGGCACCGCCCTTGCCCAGGCCCCGGCCGCCAGCGACAGCGAGACGATCATCGTCACCGCCGGCAAGCGCGACGAGGATATCCGCCAGGTCGCGCTGCCGATCAGCGCCGTCACCGGCGAGCAGCTCAAGAAGATGAACGCCAACAGCCTGTCGGACTATATCGTCCGCCTGCCCGGCGTCGTGTTCAACGATTATCAGCCCGGCATTTCCGAAGTCGTGATCCGCGGCGTCGCCGCCACCACCTATCATGAGCAGGGCCAGACCACGGTCGGCTATTATCTCAACGAAGTGCCGGTGGTGGAGCCGGGCTTCCCGATCGGCATCCCCGACGTTGACACGTTCGACCTGCAGCGCGTGGAAGTGCTGCGCGGGCCGCAGGGCACGCTGTTCGGTTCCTCGACCCTGGGCGGCCTCGTCAACTATGTCGCCAATGTCGCCGATCCGTCCAAGGTCGACGCCGCCGCATCGGGCCTGATCGGTACTACCAAGAATGCCTCGGGCGAACTCAATTATGCCGCCAAGGCGATGATCAACATCCCGCTGGTCGCCGACCAGCTGGCGCTGCGCCTGGTCGCGCTGCAGCGGTCGGACGCGGGCTATCTTGACAATCCCGGCATCGGCGTGAATGGCTCGAACGATTATCGCACCCGCGGCCTGCGCGGATCGATCGTCGCCAATCTGGGCGAGACCACCAAGGTCACCTATCTGTCGAGCTGGCAGGACAGCAAGCTGGACGACCAGACCTATCTCGACCTGCCAAACCCCTATGTCCGTAACCTGCCGCGCGCCGAAACCCAGAAGACGAAATTCTGGATGAACAGCCTGCGGCTGGACCAGGAAGTCAGCGACATCGCCAATCTGACGGTGCTGGGGTCGATCACCAAGAAGACCAACACCACCATCTTCTCCTACCCCTATGCCTATGTGACCGGCGTCACCACCGGCGACGGCGCCGCCTATTCGCTGGGCGAGGCCGACGCGCTCATCAAGACGGTGGAGGCCCGCCTCGCCTCGGCCGGCGACGGTCCGTTCAAATGGCTGGTCGGCGTCAGCTACCTGCAGGCCAAGAAGAACAGCTATGACCAGATCTTCCAGGCCGGTGCCGCCGACTATATCGACGCCAATCCCGACCTGTTCGGCGGCTATTCCGGCGCGCAGCTGACGCCGGGCGACCGCCTCTATGGCTATTTCACCAAGAGCACGAACGAGGATTTCGGCGTGTTCGGCGAACTGTCCTACAAGCCGGTGGAGCAGATCGAGATCACGCTGGGCGGTCGTTATTATGACACCACCGCCAAGGCCGACGTACTGAACCAGGCCGGCGCGCTGGGCGGCTATGAAGGCGGCTATACGCCGACCGACAGCAGCGGCAGCGTCAACCAGAAGGAAGACGGCTTCCTGCCCAAGGCGACGATCGCCTGGCGCCCGTCGAAGGATGTCATGGTCTATGCCACCTATTCGCAGGGCTATCGCGTCGGCGGCATCAACCCCAATGCCGGCCTGCTGCCCAGCATTCCGGAAGCCTATGAGAGCGACAAGGTCAAGAATTACGAAATCGGCGTGAAGGCGCAGACCCCCGACGGCCGCTTCGCCATCGACCTGACCGGCTTCCACCTCGACTGGAACAATATCCAGGCGCGTCTGTTCGGCCCGGCGCCCTCCTATTATTCCTATGTCGTCAATGCCGGTGGCGCGCGCGTCAACGGCGTGGAATTTTCCGGCACGGTGAATTTCAACAAGATCGTCCACTTCACCACCAACGTCACCTGGCAGGATGCGGAGCTGACCGAATTCCTGCCCTATCCGTTCGACGTCGCCGGGCTGGGCGGCTATGCCAAGGGCACGACGCTGCCGGGTTCGTCCAAATGGTCGATCGCCAATAATCTGACGCTCAGCTTCGCCGATGTGACCGGCGCGCCCAGCTTCGACATTGCCCATCGCTACCTATCGTCGGCGCCGACCAGCTTCGACGATGTCTCGCGCCGTGGCGATTTCAACGTGTTCGACCTGCGCGCCTCGGTCAGCCTGGGCGAGAAGGTCCGGCTGATGGCCTTCGCCAACAATGTGTTCGACAAATATGGCGTGCTGAACGCGCCGTTCGCGAACGATGCGGCGACGCCGCAGGGCTCGATCATCCGGCCGCGCACCATCGGCCTGCGCGCCGACTGGAGCCTCTAACCGCCTTGAAGAACGGGGCCGCATCCGCAAGGCTGCGGCCCCGTTCCCTATCTGCCTTCCTAGCTTCTGACCGAAAGGCCGCAATGCGTTCTCTTGCCTCCCTGCTGCTGGGTGCGTCCCTGCTTTGTGCCCATCCCGCGCTGGCGCAGGACAAGAGCGGGCTGAGCCTGACGCCCACGCGGACGCTGCGCTATGACGCGCATGAGGCAACCTGGATGCAGCCGGACATGTCGCCCGATGGCCGGACGATCCTGTTCGACCTGCTGGGCGACATCTATGCGCTGGACGCCGGCGGCGGCGCGGCACGGCCGCTGCTGACCGGCATGGCGTTCGAGCGCAACCCGGTCTTCTCGCCCGATGGCAAGCAGTTCGCCTTCCTCTCCGACCGGTCGGGCGTCACCAATCTCTGGATCGCCAATGTCGATGGCACCGGCCTAAAACAGCTGTCGCAGGACCAGTCGCTCGCCATCTATTCCTCGCCGGCCTGGTCGCCCGACGGTCGCTCTGTCTATGTCTCGCGCACGGTCCATTCGATCCTGGCGTTCGAGCTGTTCATGTATGACCGTGACGGCGGCAGCGGCATCCAGATCACCAAGGCGGGATCGCCCGACAATTGGGACGCGAAGATGAATGCCATGGGCGCGGTCGCGACGCCCGATGGCCGCTATCTCTATTATGCGACCAAGCGCGGCCATACCTGGACCGAGAATGACCTGCCCAACTGGTCGATCGCGCGCCGCGACCTCAAGAGCGGACAGGACGAGACGATCATCCAGTCGGCCGGCGGGGCCATGCGCCCGGCGCTGTCGCATGACGGCAAGCTGATCGCCTATGCCAGCCGGCAGGGTCAGAAGGATGGCCTGCGCCTGCGCAATCTGGAGACCGGCGAGGACAAATGGATCGCCTTCCCGATCGACCGGGACGGCCAGGATGGCGGCTATTATGCCGACCTGCTGCCGCGCTTCAGCTTCATGCCGGGCGACAAGGCGATGCTGATGAGCGTCGGCGGCGGGATCAGGCGGCTCGACATTGCGTCGGGCGCGATCAGCGACATCCCCTTCACCGCGCCGGTGCAACTGGGCCTCGGCCCGCTGACCCGCGTGCGGCAGACGGAAGAGACCGGCCCGGTCCGCGTCCGCGTGGTGCAGGCGCCGCGCCAGTCGCCCGATGGCGGCAGCGTTGTCTTCACCGCTCTGGGCGGCCTCTATGTCCAGAAGCTGACAGCGAACATGACACCCAGACGCATTGTCGCGGCCGATGCCTTCCAGCCGAGCTGGTCGCCCGATGGCAAGAGCATCGCCTATGTCAGCTGGACCGCCAAGGAGGGCGGCCATGTCTGGACGATCCCGGCGACGGGCGGCACGCCGCGCCGGCTGACGCAGGTCCCGGCCTATTACAGCCAGCCCGTCTTCACCCCCGACGGCAAGGGCGTGGTGGCGTTGCGCGCGAACCAATATGACCGGCTGCGCACCGCGTCGGAGATCGATCCCGCGCGCCCGACCGACATCATCCACATGCCCGTCGGCGGCGGCGCGGCGCGGCTGATCACCCATGCCATGGGCGCGCGCCAGCCGCAGTTCGGCAGCGAAAGTGACACCCTCTATTTCTATGGCGCGGGCGGCCTGTCCTCGGTGCCGCTGGCTGGGGGCGATCCGCAGCCGCTGCTGCGCGTGCTGGCCCATGGCCTGGGCCAATATTTCCCCGGTCCAGCGCCGGTCGAGGATGTGCGGATCAGCCCGGACGGCAGCCGCGCGCTCATCAAGTCGTTCAGCCAGGCCTATCTGGTGGATATCCCGCCGGCCAATGGCGGCGAGCCGGCGACCGTCAATCTCGACACGCCGGCGGTGGCGCGACGCAAGCTGACACGGGTCGGCGCCGACTTCATCGACTGGGCCGACAAGGGCGCGACCATCACCTGGTCGGTCGGATCGACCTTCCGCCGCTTGCCGATCGATCAGGCATTGAACGCGGCGCCGGGCGCGGCCGAGACGGCGGCGCAAAGCTTCGCCCTGCCGGTCGAGCTGCCGCGCGATGTGCCCCGCGGCAGCGTCGTGCTGCGCGGCGCGACCGTCATGCCGATGGCCGGCGGGCAGGATGTGATCCGCAATGCCGACATCGTCATCACCGACAATCGCATCGTTGCGGTCGGCGCCAGCGGATCGATCGCCGTGCCGCAGGGCGCGACGATCCGCGATGTCGGCGGCAAATATATCGTCCCCGGCTTCGTCGACACCCATGCCCACTGGTTCGAGATACGACGCGGCATCCAGGAACGCGGCCATTGGGACTTTGCCGCCAACCTCGCCTTCGGTGTCACGTCGGCGCTCGACCCGCAGCCCTTCACCACCGACATCTTCGCCTATAAGGACATGATCGATGCCGGCATGATGCGGGGGCCGCGCGCCTGGTCGACCGGGCCGGGCGTGTTCGTGAACGCGGAAATCCACAGCAAGCAGGATGCGGTCGACGTCCTCACCCGCTATCGCGACCATTATCGCACCCGCAACATCAAGAGCTACATGATCGGCGACCGCGCCCAGCGCCAATATATGGTCGAGGCGGCGGCGGAACTGGGCATGATGCCCACGACCGAGGGCGCGAGCGACATGGTGCTGAACCTGACCCACGCGATCGACGGCTTTTCCGGCAATGAGCACAGCATCCCGGTGTCGCCGCTGCGCGAGGATATCGTCCGCCTGTTCGCGCAGAGCCGCACCAGCTACACGCCGACCATCCTGGTCGCCTATGGCACCACCCCGGCGCTGTTCGACTTCATCATCAACAAGCGCCCGCAGGACGACGCGAAATGGACCCATTTCGTGCCGGCCGGCATCGTCAGCGACAAGCTGCGCAACCGCCACTGGATGCCGCCCGAAGCGCAGAGCTGGCAGCAGATCGCGGCCGACGCGGTGAAGATCCAGCGCGCCGGCGGCCTCGTCGGCCTTGGCAGCCATGGCGAGATCCAGGGGCTGGGCTATCAGTGGGAATTGCAGGCCTTTGCCGCTGGCGGCGCAACGCCGATGGAGGCGCTGAAGGCCGCGACGATCGGGTCGGCCGAGGTGATCGGCCATAGCGACGATGTCGGCAGCCTGGAGCCGGGCAAGTTTGCCGACCTGCTGATCCTGGACGCCGATCCGCTGGCCGACATCGCCAATGCGCAGAAGATCGGCGCGGTGATGAAGAATGGCCGGCTTTACGATCCCGCCACGCTGGATGAAATCTGGCCGACGCCTGCCAAATTGGCCGAACCCTGGTTCGCGCAGGATGGTGCCACCCCGACGCCCTGAGCCATGTCAGCGCGCCGGGCTGTCTTCCAGCACGGTCGCGCGGAACGCCTCGGCCGGGGGCGACAGGGTGCGATGATGGATCATCCATAGCGAACTGGTGACGGGCGAGGTGAAGCGGCGGTTGACGACATTGTCGACATGCAGCCGCGCCATCGACCGCGCGATCACGGTCGGGCCGAAGCCGGCGGAAACGAGCCCCAGCAAGGTCGCCAGGCTGCGCGCCTCATGCGCGATCCGCGGCACGAACCCCGCCGCCTCGCACTGGGCGAAGAAATGCTCGGTAAAGCCCGCCCCATTGGGCGCGCCATAAAGGACCAGCGGCTCGCCGGCGAGATCGGTGATGCTGGGATCCTCCTTGCGCAGCGCCAGCGGATGATCGTCGCGCAGTGCCAGCAGCATATCCTCGGTCAACAGGCAGTGCGACACCATGTCCTCGGGCAGGACCGGCGGCAGGAAGTCGCGCACCAGGCCGATGTCGAGCTGATGGTTGCGCACATTCTCGATCTGCTCGTCCCGCCCCTGTTCGCGCAGGATCAATTCGACCTGCGGATAGGTCTGACGAAAGCGATAGAGGGCGCTGGCGATCTGCGGCACGAACGGGCCGGACGCGGTGAAGCCCAGCCCCAGATGGCCGATCTCACCACGCTGCGCCCGACGCGCGGTCTGGCTGGCACGATCCGCCTGCACCAATGTCGCCCGCGCCTCCGGCTCGAACAGCCGCCCCGCTTCGGTCAGGCGGACGCGGCGGCTGGTGCGGTCGAACAGGCGCACGCCCAGTTCCTCCTCCAGCGCCCTGATCTGCTGGCTGAGCGGCGGTTGCGATATGCCCAGGCGCAGTGCGGCCCGGCCGAAATGCATTTCCTCGGCAACAGTCAGGAAATAGCGGAGATGGCGGAGATCCATTGATCCATTCGTTAGAAATATCGATTATGCCATATTATATATTAGACGCAGAATGTCCAAGGGCGCATGGCCCATCGCGGATGTGGCGGTGGTCCTCATCGTCCCATGGCATTGTGCGCGGATTCGCCCCCGATCCCGCTGCGCGTGCCATATTGCGGCCGACCAGCGGATTGCCGTCACATTCATGAATGCCGTTCATAGGCTCATGCCGCCATGCCGCTCTGGCAACCCGGCTGCAGAACCCGTAAAATAAGGGCATTCCTTCTGGAGAGGCGCCAAATTTTCGCACCCCGGCATCGTTCCGCCGGGAGATGCGCCGGGAGTCGTGAATGATCGGTATCGTCAAGGTTGCCCTGCATCGCCCGCTGACCTTCATTGTCATGGCGATCCTGATCGCGATCGTGGGCATCCTGTCCGCCGCGCGCACCCCGGTCGACATGTTCCCCAATATCCGCATTCCGGTGATCGCTGTCGCCTTCCAATATGCCGGCCTGTCGCCCGAGGACATGTCGGGCCGCATCGTCGGCCCCTATGAGCGGGTGCTGACCACCACGGTCAACGATATCGAACATATTGAAAGCCAGTCGCTGCAGGGCATTGGCGTCATCAAGATCTATTTCCAGCCCGGCGCCGACATCCGCACCGCCACCGCGCAGGTGACGTCGATCTCGCAAACCGTGCTGCGCCAGATGCCGCCGGGCGTGACCCCGCCGCTGATCCTGAACTATAGCGCGTCGACGGTGCCGATCCTTCAGCTCGCTTTGTCGGGCAAGGGCCTGTCGGAACAGCAATTGTTCGACCTTGGCCAGAACCAGATCCGGCCGCAGCTGGTGACCATCCCCGGCCTCGCCATGCCCTTCCCCTCGGGCGGCAAGCAGCGCCAGGTGCAGATCGACCTCAATCCGCTGGCGCTCCAGTCCAAGGGGCTGTCGGCGCAGGATGTCGGCAACGCCATCGCCGCGCAGAACCAGATCAACCCGGCCGGCTTCGTCAAGATTGGCGCGACCCAATATAGCGTCCGCCTGAACAATGCGCCGGAATCGATCGCCGCGCTCAACGACCTGCCGGTCAAGGTGGTGAACGGCGCGACCATCTATATGCGCGATGTCGCCTATGTCCGCGACGGCGCCGGTCCGCAGCAGAATATCGTCCATGTGGAAGGCAGCCGTTCGGCGCTGCTGACCGTGCTCAAAAATGGCAGCACCTCCACCCTCGCCATCGTCGACGGGGTGAAGCAGGCGCTGCCGAAGATTTCGGCTACCCTGCCCGACACGCTCAAGATCCTGCCGATCGGCGATCAGTCGCTGTTCGTGAAGGCCGCGGTCGAGGGCGTCATCCATGAAGGCGCGATCGCCGCAGCGCTCACCTCGCTGATGATCCTGCTGTTCCTGGGCAGCTGGCGCTCGACCGTCATCATCGCGCTGTCGATCCCGCTCGCCATTCTGGCCGCGATCGCGGCGCTGGCGATGTTCGGCCAGACCCTCAACGTCATGACGCTGGGCGGCCTCGCGCTGGCGGTCGGCATCCTGGTCGACGACGCGACCGTGACGATCGAGAATATCAACTGGCACCTGGAACAGGGCAAGGGCGTGATCGAGGCGATCCTGGACGGCGCAGCACAGATCGTGACGCCGGCCTTCGTCTCGCTGCTCTGCATCTGCATCGTGTTCGTGCCGATGTTCTTCCTGCCCGGCGTCGCCGGCTTCCTGTTCGTGCCGATGGCGCTGTCGGTGGTGTTCGCGATGATCGCGTCCTTCATCCTGTCGCGCACGCTGGTGCCGACCATGGCGATGTATCTGCTGAAACCGCACCATGTCGGCGACGAGGACGAGCATCTGGCCGGCACCGCGACGTCCAGGAACCCGCTCGTCCGCTTCCAGCGCGGTTTTGAATATCGGTTCGAGAAGGTCCGCACATCCTATGTCGGGATGCTTCACCGCGCGCTGGGCGCCCGCAAGCCCTTCCTGATCGGCTTCATGGCGGTTGTCGTCCTGTCCTTCGGACTGCTGCCGTTCCTGGGCAGCAACTTCTTCCCGTCGGTCGATTCCGGTCAGATCGCCATGCATATCCGCGTGCCGGTCGGCGCCCGGATCGAGGATACGGCCGCCCGCTTCGACCAGATCGGACGCGAAGTGCGCAAGATCATCCCGGCCGACCAGCTGGGATCGATCACCGACAATATCGGCCTGCCGGTCAGCTCCATCAACACCGTCTACAATAATAGCGGCACCATCGGTCCGCAGGACGGCGACATGCTGATCGCGCTCAACAAGGGCCATCGCCCCACCGACGAGTTCGTCTCGCAGCTGCGCCGCGAACTGCCGCGCCGCTTCCCCGGCACGACCTTCGCCTTCCTGCCCGCCGACATCACCAGTCAGATCCTGAACTTCGGCGCGCCCGCGCCGATCGACATCCAGATCGCGGGCAAGGATGCGGAGGCGAACCGCGCCTATGCGCAGAAGCTGCTGGCGAAGATCACGACCATTCCGGGCCTGGCCGACGCCCGCATCCAGCAGCCCGGCCGTGCGCCGCAGCTGGACGTCGATGTCGATCGCTCGCGCGTCGGCCAATATGGCCTGACCGAACGCGACGTGACCACCAGCCTTGCCAGCTCGCTGGCCGGCACCTCGCAGACCGCGCCGGTCTTCTTCGTGAACCCGCAGAACGGCGTGCAATATCCGGTCGTCGCGCAGGCACCCGAATATCTGGTCGGCTCCATGAGCGACCTGTCCAACGTCCCGGTGTCGGGTGCGGGCGCCAGCGCGGTTCAGCCGCTGGGCGGCCTGGCCACCATCGTCCGCTCCAACACCGTGCCGGTCGTGTCGCACTATAATATCGCGCCGGTGCTCGACATCTTCGCGACCACGCAGGGCCGTGACCTGGGCGCGGTGGCGGGCGACATCGACCGGGCGATCAAGTCGCTGAAGGCGGAGGAGCCCAAGGGCGCCACCATCACCATTCGCGGCCAATATGCGACGATGAACACCGCCTTCTCGGGCCTTGGCTTCGGCCTCGCCGGCGCGATCGTGCTCATCTACCTGCTGATCGTCGTCAACTTCCAGAGCTGGGTCGATCCGTTCGTCATCATCACCGCCCTGCCCGCGGCGCTGGCCGGCATCATCTGGATGCTGTTCATGACCGGCACCACTTTGTCGGTGCCGGCGCTGACCGGCGCGATCATGTGCATGGGCGTGGCGACGGCCAACTCGATCCTGGTCGTCAGCTTCGCCCGCGAACGGCTCGCCGAACTGGGCGACGCGACCAAGGCCGCGCTGGAGGCCGGCATGGTCCGCTTCCGCCCGGTGCTGATGACCGCGCTCGCCATGATCATCGGCATGGGCCCCATGGCGCTCGGCCTGGGCGAAGGCGGCGAACAAAATGCCCCGCTGGGCCGCGCCGTCGTCGGCGGCCTGATCTGCGCCACCATCGCCACCCTCTTCTTCGTCCCCACCGTCTTCGCCTTCGTCCATAGCCGCAAGGCTGCGAAGGCCAACAACATGGAAATGCAGCCGAGCCATGTCTGACCATAACAGCATCGAAAATCCCGAGCAGGCCGGCCCCGACAGCGGCACGCTGAAGAAGATCGGCATCGGCGCGGCGGTGGTCGCGCTCGCCGTGGTCGGCGTGGGCGTCGCCTCGCGCATCAGCGCCACCAACGAACTGCGCGAAACCGCCGCCGACGCATCGGTGCCGACCGTCGCGGTGGTCAAGCCGACGATGAATGGCGAGGGCAACGACCTGGTCCTGCCCGGCAATGTGCAGGCCTATAACAGCGCCGCCATCTATGCCCGCACCAATGGCTATGTCCGCCGCTGGCTGGCCGATATCGGCGACCGGGTGCGCGCAGGCCAGCCGCTTGCCATCCTCGACGCGCCCGATCTCGACCAGCAGGTCGCCGCCGCGCAGGCCGATTATCAGACCGCGCTGGCCAACCAGCGCCTCGCCGAAACCACATCGAAGCGCTGGAACACGATGCTGGCGCAGGACGCCGTCTCGCGGCAGGAGGCCGACGAGAAGGCCGGCGACCTCGCCGCCCGCACTGCCGTCTCCAACGCGGCGCTCGCCAACGTCAAGCGGCTGAAGGCCCAGCAGGGCTTCACCCGCCTCGCCGCGCCGTTCGATGGCGTCGTCACCAGCCGCTCGGCCCAGATCGGCGCGCTGGTGGTGTCCGGCAATGCCGCCGCCCAGCCGCTCTTCACCGTGTCCGACGTCCATCGCATGCGCATCTATGTCCGCGTGCCGCAGGGCTATTCGGCTTCGGTGCGTCCCGGCATGGGCGCGACGCTGACCCTGCCCGAATATCCCGGCCGCAGCTTCAACGCGACCCTGACCAGCAGTTCGGGTGCAGTCGATGCGCAGTCGGGCGCGGTGCTGGTCCAGTTGCAGGCGGAAAATCCCGACGGCGCATTGAAGCCCGGCGCCTTCGCCCAGGTCAGCTTCAAGGTCGGCGCCGGCCAGGGCAATGGCATGACCCTGCCGGGCAGCGCGATCCTCTACAGCAACAACGGCCCCAGCGTCGCCGTGGTGGGTGCGGACAATCGCGTCACTATGAAGTCGGTCGCCATTTCGCGCGACGAGGGCGCCACGGTGCAGATCGCCAGCGGTCTCAGCCCCAATGACCGGATCGTCGACACCCCGCCCGATGCGATCCGCACCGGCGACATGGTGAAGGTGCAGGCCTCGGCACCCGCTGGCGGAAAGGGCGCGACGCATGCGCGCTGACCGCCGGATCGGCGGCGCGGGCGTGACATTGGCGGCGGCCTTGCTGGCCGGCTGCTCGATGGCGCCGACCTATCAGCCGCCCCAGACCAGCGCCCCCGCCACCTACAAGGAAGTGGCGGGCTGGACCGCCGCCCAGCCGGCCGACGCGACGCCGCGCGGCAATTGGTGGGAGGCGTTCAACGATCCCGTCCTCAATGACCTGGAAACCCGCGCCGAGCAGGCCAGCCCGACTTTGGCGGCTGCGCTGGCCCGCTATGACCAGGCGCGCGCCGCCGCGCGGGTGGAAAATGCCGACCTGTTCCCGCAGATCAGTGCCGGCGCCGATGCCGGCCGCCGCCGCGTGTCGGGCAACCGCTTCCAGGGCAATGGCAACGCCGTCACCTATAATGACTATGTGGTGGGCGGCAGCCTCGACTATGAACTCGACCTGTGGGGCCGCATCCGCAACAGCGTGAAGGCGGCGCGGGCCGATGCCGACGCCAGCAATGCCGACCTCGCCTCCGCCCGGCTCAGCCTGCAAGCCGCCGTCGCCGACGCCTATGCGCGGCTGCGCGGGCTCGATGCGCAGGCGGAACTGCTGCACCAGACGGTCGAAGCCTTTGGCAAGGCCTATGACCTGACCGACCGGCGCCACAAGGGCGGCGTGTCGTCGGGCATCGACGTCAATCGCGCCAAGACGGTGCTGGACAATGCGAAGGCGGACATCTCCGCCATCGCCAACGAGCGCGCCGCGACCGAGCATGAGATCGCAGCGCTGGTCGGCGCGATCGCGTCGGACTTCAGCATCGCCGCGCGCACCCAGCCGCTCGCCGCGCTAGACGTGCCGACTGGCGCGCCCTCGCAACTGCTGGAGCGCCGGCCCGACATCGCGGCGGCCGAACGGCGCATGTTCGCCGCCAATGCGCGCATCGGCGTCGCCAAGGCGGCCTTCTTCCCGACGCTGACGCTGGGCCTGACCGGCGGGTGGGAAACCACCCATGGCGACCTGTTCAGCACGCCCAACAGCTTCTGGGGCCTGGGCCCGGCATCGGCGCTGCTCAACCTGTTCGACGGCGGCAAGCGCCGCGCACAGGTGAAGATGTCGCGCGCGGAGTATGAGGAACTGGCCGCCGGCTATCGCGACACGGTCCTCACCGCCTTCCGCCAGGTCGAGGATGCGGTTGCCGCCAATCATCACCTGTCCGACCAGATCGGCCACCAGCGCAGCGCCGCCGATGCCGCCCAGCGCACCAGCGATCTGGCGCTGACCCGCTATCGCGACGGTGCGTCGGACTATCTGGAGGTGGTAACCGCCCAGACCGATGCGCTTGACGCCCAGCGCGCGGTGCTGATCGCGCAGACCCAGCGGATGCGCGCCAGCGTCGCGCTGGTGAAGGCTCTGGGCGGGGCGGCCTGACCTCGCTATTGGGCTGACGACAAAAGACAGGAGCGCCCCATGACCAAGACCGTCCTCATCACCGGCGCGACCGCCGGCATTGGCGAAGCCGCCGTCCGCGCCTTTGCCGCCGCTGGCTGGCAGGTGATCGGCACCGGCCGCCGCGCCGATCGACTGGAAAAGCTGGCCGCCGAAATCGGTGATGCCTTCTGCCCGCTGGTGTTCGACATGCGCGACGAAGCCGCGATCGATGCGGCGCTGGCCAGCCTGCCCGAAGCCTTCCGCGCGATCGACATGCTGGTCAACAATGCCGGCCTGGCGCTCGGCACCGCGCCGGCCCAGTCGGCCGACCTCGCCCAGTGGCAGCAGATGATCGAGACCAACATCACCGGCCTCGTCACCGTCACCCACAAGCTGTTGCCCGGTCTGGTCGCGCGCAAAGGCGGGATCATCAATCTGAGTTCGGTGGCGGCGACCTATCCCTACACCGGCGGCAATGTCTATGGCGGCACCAAGGCGTTCGTGCGCCAATTCTCGCTCGGCCTGCGGTCGGACCTGCACGGCACCGGCGTGCGCGTCACATCGATCGAGCCGGGCATGGTGGAGACCGAATTCACGCTGGTCCGCACCGGCAGCCAGCAGGCGTCCGACACCCTTTACGGCAATGCCAATCCGATGACCGCGGACGACATCGCCGCCACCCTGCTCTGGGTCGCGAACCAGCCCGCGCATCTCAACATCAACACGCTGGAACTGATGCCGGTGAGCCAGTCCTTCGCCGGCTTCCAGGTCGCGCGCGAGGGGTAAAAACTGCCGTTCGGGCTGGGCGAAACCGAAGCTCAGCCCGAACGGAATAGGCTAAGCCCGCACTTCCCCGGCCGGGGTCAGTTCGATCGCGTCATAGCCCTTCCAGCGATAGAAGAGCGCGCTGGCGATCCAGCAGGCGATGAACAGGCCGATGATCGCAAAGCCCAGATCGTTGAAATGCTCGCCCAGCGTCGCGGCGACATCCCAGATGCCACCGCTTAGCCCCAGCTTGTCGCCCAGCAGCGCCAGCGTCTCGATCGTGCCGATGCCGATCGCCACCGCCGCCGACAAGGCGGTGATGACGATATTATAGTAGAGCTTGCGCAGCGGCTTCACGAACGCCCATTGATAGGCGCCCATCATCAGCATGCCGTCGACCGTATCGACCAGCGCCATGCCGGCGGCGAACAGCAGGGGCAGCACCAGCACCGGGCCGAGCGCGAAGCCGTCGCTCGCCTGCGCGGCGGAGAGGCCGAGGATCGCCACTTCGGTCGCGGTATCGAAGCCGAGGCCGAAGAGGAAGCCGAGCGGCGCCATCTGCCAGGGGCGCGAGATCAGGCGGAAGACCGGACGGAACAGGCGCGACAGCGGCCCGCGCCCGCCGGTCAGCATGTCGAGGTCCGCCTCCACATAGCTGCCGCCCGCCTGCACCCGGCGGAAGGTCGCCCAGACCTGGCGCAGGATCACCAGATTCATGATCGCGATGGCGAACAGGAAGGTAGCGGAGATCAGCGTCGCCACCACGCCGCCGGCGGCGCGGAACCGCTCCAGCCCGGCGAGCGCACTGACCGCATAGGCGAGGCCCAGCGCGGCGATCAGCACGATCGCGCTATGGCCGATCGCGAACCACAGGCCCACGGTCAGCGGCCGCTGCCCATCCTGCATCAGCTTGCGCGTCACATTGTCGATCGCGGCGATATGATCGGCATCGACCGCATGGCGCAACCCGAGCCCCCAGGCGAGCAGGGCCGTGCCCATCATCACCGGTCGGTCGCCGAACAGGGCGAAGGCCCAGCCCCAGACGGCCAGATTGGCAATAACGAGCGCCGCGATCAGCGGCACGCTGCGTCGCCGAAGCGACGCCTGCAAAGGGGGGGCAGTCATGCGGTTTCTCCGATCAGGGGCCGTAGGGCGCGGGCGCGCCGACGGCGATTGCGGACGCGGCGCAGGTCGCGCCGCAACTTGGAAAGGCCCATCCATGTCCCGGTCCCGCAAACGAGCGTGACCATGGCGAGCAGCGGCAGGACGATCAGATCCCACCAGGGACGGGTGCGCAGCAGCGGGAAGTCGAGCCGGTGCAGCCCGTCCTGCAGCCAGCGGAAAGCGCGGCCATTGCGGTCGAAGGCGCGGATCAGGCGGCCCGATGCCGGATCGACATAGAGGCGTGTCGCCTGCTCATCGGCCAGGATGACGCGCCACACCGGCAGGGCGACGCTGGCCTTGTGACCATAATAATAAGCGTCTTCCTGCCGCAGCAGGTCGAGCGAGGCGATCGGCGGTCCATCCTGGAGCGCCGCACGCAGCCCCGCTTCCGACAAAGTGGCAGGCCGGCCAGCAGCGTCGAAGCGCTGCGCCTTGCCAGCCCGATCGATCGCCACCAGATGGACGGCACCGGCAAAGGGCACTGCTTCCAGCCGGACGATATCCGTCGGCAGGGCGGGCAGCGCCGCGATCGCCCGGCGCGCATCGCCCCAGGCGAAGTCACCGTTCAGCCGCTGGCGCTCCGTCATCATCGCCTCGCTGTCCAGCAGCCCCCAGGGATTCATCGACAGCAGCCCGCTCGCCACCCAGGCCAGCGTCACTATGCCGAAGAACAGCCCGGCCATATGGTGCCCCCACCACAGGCCGCGATAGGGCGATCCGATGCTGCCATCGCGACGGCGGCGCAGCCGGGCGATGCCGACCCACAGGCCGGTGATCGTCAGGAAACAGCCGATCAGCGAGGTCCAAATGACGACCTGGCTCCACAACGCACCATCCTGTCGCAGAATCGTGGGATAGAGCCAGTGCGGCACCGCGCCGAGCCAGCCCCAGAAGCGCTGGAAGCGGGTGGTCAGCTGCACCACCTCCCCGCTCTTGCCCGAAACATAGGCCTGCGTCCCGGCCGCATCGGCATAATCGACGCGATAGAGCGGCGCATTGCGGCGGAAGGTCTGGACCGTCCACTGGTCCATCTCCGTCTGCGCGACCTGCCCGACCGGGCCGGCAATGGCGCTGTTGCGGCCGAATTCGCGCGCGATCCTGTGGATATTTTGCGGATCGACCTGCTCGACCGGTTTCCCCGTCGCCCAGTCATGGGTGCCGGCGGAGACCCGCATCTGCGGGATGGTGCGCGTCGGATCGAGCGCCGGCGTCACCCGCAGCACAGGTCGCCCCGCCATCATCTCGATCCGGGCGGCGGACAGCATCATGGCGTCGGGCAATATCCCCGCCTGCCCGGCCGACAGCTTGAGGGGCGTGAGCCCCCCAAGCTGCGCGGCCGGTGTCAGGCGCGGATAGTCGACATAGAGCATCACGAAGCCGGACAGGCACCACAGCGTCATGACGGCGCCGATGATGATGCCCAGCCAGCGATGCAGCAGCAGGACCGGCCGCAACATGGTCAGAAGCTCAGGCCATAGCTGACCCGCAGCGTGCGCGGCACGCCCCGGTAGAAATAGAGGAAGCGGCTGTTGCTGCCGTCCAATACCCCTGCGTCGCTGACCGCCGAGCGATAGCCGGTGGAGGCATAGTCGCGGTCGAACAGATTCTCGACATTGACGCCGAACCGGTTGCGCCGCGCCTGGTCCAGCCACAGATGCGCGCCCGCATCGACCACGGCATAATTGCCATAGTTCATCCGGCCAAAGCCCGACGCGGTCGACCAGACATCGCCCACCCAATTGGCCGACAGATTGGCGCCGAAGCGGCCGGCTTCCGGCGCATAGACGATCGCGGCGCGGCCATATTGTTCCGGATTGCGATCGCGCTGCACCGAACTGCCCTGATTGCGGACGCGCGAATATGTGTAGCTAGCCGACAGGCCCCAGCCGCCGGTCAGGTCGGCGTTCAGCTCCAGCTCGGCGCCCCTGGCCCGCACCTTGTCGCTGACGTTGATATAGGTGCCTTCCGGAAAGGCCGGATCATCATAGGTCGTGTCGATCAGGTCGGTGATGCGCCGGTTGAAATAGGTCGCTTTCCACCGGATCGCCCCGCCGGCCAGCGCGCCGCCCAGCGCGGCGTTGAGGTTCAGGCTTTCCTCGGGCTTCAGGTTCGGGTTGCCGACCTCGCAACAGGGATCATTGCCATAAAGCTGCGAGGCGTCGGGCAGCACGAAGGAGGTGCCACCATTGGCCTCCACGAACAGCGCGTCGCTGACATCATAACGGCCCGAGACGTTCCAGATCGTCTTTTCCGATCCCTTCGCCTTGTTGTAGCGCAGGCCCGCCGCGATCCGCGCCTTGCTCGACAATTCGTCATTGGTGCGCAGCTGGAAGATGCCGGCATGGACCTGTTCGTCGGTCGGCGCGATCAGCAGGACGTCGTCGCGGCCATTGAAGCTCTGAAAATCATAGCCGATCAGCGTGTCGATGCCGCGCAGCATGTTGAGCTGCACCACCGCGCTGCCGCCATAATCCTGATAGCCCCAGAAGGTGCCGGCCGGGTAGATGACCTGCGGCGGGCCGGCGGGCACGGGGTTTCGGATCTGGACATAGGCGGTCTTCCAGTCGTGGAAATAGCCCTTGAGGAAGAATTGCACCCCATCCTCGCCGGTATAGTCGAGGCGCAGGCTGGCGATTTCCTCATTGCGGTCGTTGCGGCTTTCCTTGGTCCGCGTCGCGCTGATATTGTCGAGATCGGCCCTGGTATGCTGGTAGAGCGCATTGAGGCGCAGGTCCGGCGCGATATCATATTGATATTTGATGCCCGCCGACCAGAGATCATAACCGCGCGCGCGATCGGTGGCGCTGGGCTGCATCACGTCATAGGGACGATAGCCGTCCGACTGGCTGCGATTGGCCCAGACCACGAAGCGATGCTGGCCGATCGCGCCGCGAACATAGCCATCCAGGCTAGTGCCGGCAAAGCTGTCGAGGCTGGCATTGACTTGGCCGCCCAGATCATCGCTGAAGTCGCGGGTGACGACATTGATGACACCGGCCGCCGCCTGGGTGCCGTAGAACAGGCTTTCGCCGCCTTTCAGCACCTCGATCCGCTCGATCATGCTGGCGGCCATGGTGTCGTTGGGCGAGGTGCCGCCATAGAGGCGGTTGTTGAGGCGGATGCCGTCCATCGTCCACAGCACATCCTTGGTGCGCGAACCCTGCAGCGCGATGTCGACATAGCTGAACGGCCCGGACTGCGACCGGATGAACAGGCCCGGCACCGCTTCGAGCGCACGGGCGGTGTCGATCGCGGCGGCATCGCGGATCTGCGTGTCGGTGACGATCTCGATGGCATGGCCATAGCGCGACAGTTGCTGCGGCAGCGTCTCTTCCAGGCTGGTGCCGGTGACGACGATGCTGTCGCCTTCCCCTTCATCGGCAAATGCCGGCGATGCGATGGCAAGCGAAAGGGCCAGTGCGGCCCGCGAAACGATATTGGACTTCATTTATTCCCCCATCCGGCGCCGCGTTCGACGGGCGGGGGCAACCTTCACGAGCGGCACGCGCGCGAACGTCCGACACACGCGCCGGCCGGGCGCCCAAGGGCAACCGACGCGCGTCGTCGCAGCGGCCCCAGCCGCTCGTTCGTCGCTCAGACGGAAGTTACCGTGCCGCGGCCATCCCCTGGACCAAGGCAAGAGCGACCAGACGCCGGCAGGTCTCCTGGCTCACGGGTCATCGCTTGATGCACGGCCTTCCCAGGCCTCGCAGGATTTAGCGTCCGGCCCAGTGGCTGGCGGATCGGTCATTCTGCCGTCCGCACATATGCATCGCGCTCACCGCTTACAGTTGCAGGGACAGCTGCGGATTTGGACAGTCACCCGTCCGCACCGCATTCCCTATTAAGCCCCTTTCGGGACACCGGCGCGATCATGATCCCATGCCGTGCGGCGCAGGATCGGCGGGATCGATAATCGAATATCAGGCGGGCTGCAAGCGCCTCTCAGAACCAGGCGCGCAGGCCGATCACCAGGCTGGTGCCCGACGGCTTGTCGCCGGCGGCACGGGCATAATCGGCCGTGTCGCCCAGCTTGCGCTCCCAATTGACGCCGACATAGGGCGCGAATTCGCGAGCGATCTCGTAGCGCAGCCGCAGCCCCAGCTCGATATCGGACGGGCCGGCGCCGATCCCCAGTTCGGGCACATCCTGCGCCGCCAGATTGAACTCGGCGGCAGGCTGCAGGATCAGCCGCTGGGTGAGGCGCTGGTCATAGCTCGCCTCCAGCCGCAGATGGGCGTCGCCCCTAGTCGACAGGAAGGCTTCGGCCCCGACTTCGAACCAGTAGGGTGCCAGGCCATCGATGCCGATCACCGCATAGCTGCGGTCCGGCCCTTCGCCGAAATCGTGCCGCACGCCCGCCTGCAGGTTGAACCAGGGGTCGATCGCCCGGCTGTAGAGCGCCTGCACCTCGGCCCGTTCGAGCGATCCGCCGAACGTCCCTTCACCCTCGCTCTTGACCGCGAAACGGTTGATGTCGCCGCCGATCCAGCCCTCGCCCTCCCAGGCATAGCCATCCGCGCCCCTGCCGGCGCGATATTCCAGCCGATCGAGCATCCATTGCGAATAGGTCATGCCGCCGCCCTCCGCGATCATCGCCGCGCGGGCGCGGGCCATGGCGGCGGGATCATAGAGCGCGTCGGCGGCATGATCGGTCGGCACTGGCGGTGGCGCGCCTTGCGGGATCGCGGCGTCGGTGGTGGGCATATTGTGGCCCATCGCGCCATGGTCCATCTGGCTATGATCCATGGTCTGGGCCTGAACCGGCGCGGCGGCGGCGAGCATCAGAAGCGCGACACTCCTCATGCCGCGTCCTCCTCGTGGCGGACCGTCACCACCCGCATCATCCCGGCATGCATGTGCATCAGCATATGGCAGTGGAATGCCCAGTCGCCCAGCGCATCGGCGGTAAGGTCGAAGCTCAGCTTGCCGCCGGGCAGCACATTCACCGTATGCTTGCGCGGATTATGCGCCGCCTCGCCGGTCACCAGTTCAAAGAAATGGCCGTGCAGATGGATGGGATGGGGCATCATCGTGTCGTTGATCAGGGTCACCCGCACCCGTTCCATATGGCGGAAGGCGATCGGCTCCGCCCCTTCCGACAGCTTCACCCCGTCGAACGACCACATATAGCGTTCCATGTTCGCGGTCAGATGGATGTCGAGCGATCGGGTCGGGGTGCGCAGGTCGCTGTTCGGCGTCAGCGACCGCAGATCGGCATAGGTCAGCACGCGATGATCGACATGTTCCAGCCCCGTCGGCCGGTCGGCGGTGCGATCGGCCGGCATCGGCGACAGGGTGGCAACGCCCGGCCCCATTTTCACGCCCGGCGCGACCGACTTGTCGCGCATCTTCATGGCATGGCCGCTCATGGCGTCATTGGCCGGCTGGCTGAGGTCGATCACGCCACCGTGGCCCATATCCATGCCGCCCATGTCCATGCCCATGTCCTTCATGCCCAGCAGCGGCCGGGCGCGCCGGGCCGGCACGGGCGCGACCATGCCCAGCTGCGGCGCCAGCGTGGCGCGGACCAGGCCCGACCGATCGATCGCCTCGGCAATCAGGGCATAGGGCTTCGCCTCGCCGGGCTGGACGATCACGTCATAGGTTTCGGCAATGCCGATCTGAAACTCGTCAGTCTCGACCGGCTGGACATCCTGCCCGTCGCACTGGACGACGGTCATCGGCAGGCCGGGCAGGCGAACATTGAAATTGGTCATCGCCGACGCGTTGATGATGCGCAGCCGCACCCGCTCGCCCGGCGCGAACAGGCCGGTCCAGTTCTCGGCCGTGCCCATGCCGTTCACCAGATAGCTGTAGGTGGCGCCGGTAACGTCGGAAATATCGGTCGGGTCCATGCGCATCGCGCCCCAGTCGATCCGGTCCTTGAGACCCTGATCCTCCCCCGCCAGCAGCCCGCCCAGCGTCTGGCGCTGCATATTATAATAGCCGCCCATCTGCTTGAGCCGTTGCAGCAGCTTGTGCGGATGAACCGGGCTCCAGTCGGCGAGCAGGATCACATGTTCCCGGTCATAGGCCACCAGATCGGCACCGGCGGGATCGATGATGATCGGCCCGTAAAGGCCCATCGCCTCCTGCATGCCCGAATGGCTGTGATACCAGTAGGTGCCCGCCTGCCGCACCGGGAAGCGATAAGTGAAGGTTTCGCCCGGCGCGATGCCGGGGAAGCTGATGCCGGGCACGCCATCCATCTGGAAGGGCAGGATCAGCCCGTGCCAGTGGATCGAGCTATCCTCCTTCAGCCGATTGGTGACGGCGATGTTGACATGCTGCCCCTCGCGCAGGCGGATGAGCGGGGCGGGCGTGCCGCCATTGACGCTGATCGCATGGGCCGATCGGCCACCAGTCGAAAAATGCCCGTCGCCGATGCTGAGCGCGATCGTCTCGCCCGACAGCGCGCCCTGAGCGGCTCCATGCGTGCCGGTGGCGGCCCAGCCGGGCAGTGCCTGTGCCAGCGCCAGCGCGGCGCCGCCCCGGATCAGGCTGCGACGGTCGAGAGGGAGGGAGGGCTGATCGGTCATGCTGCTCTATACGCGCGCTGCGTCGCTTTCCCTCAACATCTCCTGCAATTGCCGGCGGGCGCGGTAGAGGCGGGTTTCCACCGCCTTTTCGCTGATGCCCAATATCGCCGCGACCTCGGCCTGGCTCATGCCCTCGATCCCGCGCAGCAGCAGCACCTCGCGCAGCGCCACCGGCAGCGCCGCCACCGCCGCCTCGATCCGGGCGACCCCGGCGCGGGACTGGGCCGCCTGTTCGGGATCGGGCGCCGCGTCGGCGACATGGGCCGCGTCCTCGATCGGCCGGGCGAAGCTGAAAAAGCGGCGGACGGCACGGCGGCGGGCCCAGTCATGACATTTGTTGATCGTGATCCGCGCGATCCAGCCGCGAAAGGGCCGGCGTCCGTCATAGCGGGCCAGCGAGGCAAAGGCGGCGACGAAGCTTTCCTGCACGATGTCCATTGCCGCGTCGGCATCGCCGACATGGCCGCGCGCCAGTCGATAGACGGCATCGCGGTGCCGCCGCATCAGCGCGCCATAGGCCGCCTGCCGCCCGGCCAGCGCCTGCGCCGCCAGACTGGCATCATCGGGATCGTCGGCTATCACCCGACAGGCTGGGTCAGCGCCTTGACCACCGCCGCGTCGAACAGCGCGGCCTGATCGGGGCGCAGCACGCCGCGCATCGCGAAGATGTGCTTCAATGTTTCCTTCTGCAATTCCCCCATCGCCTGGTGCGACCGGTCGACCGCCTGGGCGACGCGCGGGCCATAGCCATGTTCGGCGGCGATCGCTGCGGCCAGCCGCTGATTGTCGGCGCGCATTTCCGCGTCGAGCGCCGCCTTGCGCTGGGCGAAGGCAGCTTCCAGATCGGCGATGCGCTGCTTCTGGCCGGCGTCCAGGGTCAGCCGATCATGGAGCAGGGCATGAACCTCATTCTCCACCGGCGGCGCGGGTGCGAGCCAGGTGCGCGCGACCAGCACGGCGGCCAGCGCCGCGGCAAAGGCGACCAGCGCCACCAGCCAATAGCGTTTGCCCATGCCTATCGCTCCAGCAGGCGCGAGGGCGCATAGTCGGACATACCGATCAGTGCGGGCGCGGCCTGCGCCGGCTGCGCGGGCACGCTACTGCCGATCCAGCCGATACCGATCGCCATCACGCCGGCCAGCATCAGGCTGCGCCGCGCGACGCCGCGTTCGCGGCGGCGGTCCAGCCCCTGCATCACCGCCGCCTCCAGCCCGTCGAAGCGCGCCGTCGCCGGCGCGTCGCGCAGCCCGGCCAGCATGTCATCCAGATCGTCCATCGTCCCGTCCTTCATGTCCTGCCTGACGATACGCATCCGGCCGACCCATCCCTCGAACAAAATAGCGCGGCGCGTGAGGGATGCGACAGGACAATGCGTATTCCCCTGCAAGACGCGCATTTTTTCGGAGTTCCCTATGCCCCGCCTGCCCCTGATCGCCGCAGCCTTTGCCCTCACCGCCCTGCCCGGCGCTGCCTTCGCCAAACCACAGCTCGTTGCCGCCAGCCCCGCCGCCAATGCCAGCGTCGCCAAGCCGACCCGGCTGACCCTGGGCTTTTCCGAGACGCTGCAGGCCGATCATAGCAGCATCACCCTGACCATGACCGGCATGCCGGGCATGGCCGATCATCCGCCGATGCCGATCAAGGGCTTCACCACCGCCGCGGCCGCCGACGGCAAGGGCCTGGTCATCACCCTGCCCCGCGCGTTGCCGACCGGCAGCTATGATCTTCAATGGACGGTGATGGGCAATGATCATCAGCCGGTCAGCGGCACATATAGTTTCAAGGTGCGCTGAAGGGGGACAATTACCCGGCTCAACGAGCCCCTTCAGGTCCGAAATGGGTGGTTTCCTGCCATTCCCCTCCCGTAAACGGGAGGGGTAGCGAGACTTGCGCGCGCAGCGCGTTAGTCGCAGCGGGGTGGGCTATCGCGACGTCCAGCCCACCCCCTTGATGGGAGCCACGCGCCTCCCATCAACCCCTCCCGCCTGCGGGAGGGGGAACAGGTCCGTTTCGGGACGCTTCCGGCCATCGGCTTTCCTACTCGGCCTTTCTCTGATCTATCCTGTGGGATGGCCCCGCTCCCTCCCCGCGTTCACGTGCATCAGCCGCGCAAATCTGTCGCTTCGCTGTCGCCCAACTGTCGCGTCGGCGACGCGTCGGGATGCCCCGCATCATGACCCAACCGACGCGTCGCTGTCGCGTGGCAGGCGCGTCATGGCGGCGTTTGCGGCGCATTTCGCCCGAATCCGCGCACGACACTGTGAACTTCGTAGGAGATTTGCCTGTCGCGTCGCCGCCCGCCCCGCAAGGCCAGCAAAGCCGCTTGGCATCGGCCCGCCACTCCTGTAGCCATATACCCACATAGGGCGCCATAGCGCCACATAGTGGACATATTCTGGAGAGGGGGCCGATATGGCGACGGGACGGACCGCACGGATGCGCAGGATGATCGGGCGGAGTGCCGCCGGCCTGGCGCTGGCGCTATTGATCGCCCTGCCCGCCCCCACCTTTGCCCAGCCGACCGGCGCCGAGAATTTCGATGCCGGCTGGCGCTTCCATCAGGGCGATGTCGCGACCGCCGAGCAGCCCGGCTTTGCCGATGCAGGCTGGCAGCCGGTCGACCTGCCGCATGACTGGGCGATCGCCGGGCCGTTCGACGAACATGCACCCGCGACCGGATCGGGCGGCTTCCTGCCGACCGGCGTCGCCTGGTATCGCAAGCATTTCACCCTGCCGCCCGCCAGTGCCGGCCAGCGCGTCTTCGTCGAATTCGACGGCGTGATGGAGCGGTCGGGCGTGTGGATCAACGGCCAGCATGTCGGCCATCGGCCGAGCGGCTATGCCAGCTTCCGCTACGAGGTCACCCAGCATTTGAAACCCGCCGGGCAGGAGAATGTGCTGGCGGTGCGCGCCGACACCTCCGCCCAGCCAGCCTCGCGCTGGTATGCGGGCGGCGGCATCTATCGCCATGTCCGCATCCTCACCCTGGGCGATGTCCATGCCGAAACATGGGGCAGCACGGTGCGGGTCGCAAAGCTGGACGCGAAGAGCGCGGACCTTGCCATCGGCAGCAGCGTGATGAATCAGAGCAGCGCCCCGGTCGAGGCGCGGCTGGAGGCGGTGATCGAGGGGCCGGACGGCCGCAGCATCGCGACCTTCACCGGCCAGAGCATCAGCCTGCCCGCCGGGCGCGCGACCCAGATGGATGTCACCGGCACCCTGGCCGATCCGCGCCGCTGGGACATTGGCGATCCGGCGATGCACCAGGCGCTGCTGCGCGTCCGCGCGACCGACGGGCGGCTGCTCTACGAGGAACGCGTCCCCTTCGGCATTCGCGATGCCCGGTTCGAGGCGGCGAGCGGCTTCTGGCTCAATGGCCGCAACATCAAGCTGAAGGGCGTGGCGATCCATGCCGATGGCGGGCCGTTCGGCATGGCGGTGCCGCTGGCCGTCTATGAGCGGCGGCTCAAGGGGCTGATGGCGCTGGGCGTCAATGCGGTGCGCACCGCCCATCATCCCTTCTCGCCCGAATTTCTCGACCTGTGCGACCGGCTCGGCCTGATCGTCATGAACGAGGGCTTCGACATGTGGACGGTGGCGAAGAACCCGCAGGATTATCATCTCTATTTCACCGACTGGTCGTCGATCGACGCGCGCGATTTCGTGCGGCGCGATCGCAATCATCCCAGCATCGTCATCTGGTCGATCGGCAACGAGATTCACGACACGCCCTATCCGCTGGTGGCGCAGTCGATCATCACCCGCTTGCAGGACATCTTCCATGCCGAGGATCCGACCCGGCCGGTGACGATGGCGCTGTTCCGCCCCAACACCACCCATGATTATGACAATGGCACCGCCGACCTGCTGGACGTGGTGGGCCAGAATTATCGCGAGAATGAACTGGCCAAGGCCCATGCCGACAAGCCCAGCCGCAAGATCATCGGCACGGAGAACAGCAAGAACCGGTCAAGCTGGCTCGTGGTGCGGGACGACCCGGCCTATGCCGGCATGTTCCTGTGGACCGGCGTCGATTATCTGGGCGAGGCGGACCGGGCGGGATGGCCGGCGATCAGCAATCCGTCCGGCCTGGTCGACCGGGTCGACGGGGTGAAGCCGATCGGCTGGGAACGGGCGAGCTGGTGGTCGGAAAAGCCGGTGGTGAAGCTGGCCCGGCGCGTGACCGAAGTGATCGACATCAGCGAAATGCCCACCATGGTCGGCATCGCCCTGCCCCAGCCCAAGGGGCCGGGCGCGCTGACCGACTGGTCGCCCGACAATCGCGCCGCGCACAAGGAAAAGGTCGAGGTCTACAGCAATAGCGACGCGGTCGAGCTGTTCCTCAACGGCAAGTCACTGGGCCGCAAGCCGCGCAACGCGGACGACAGCGCGATCACATGGGACGTCGACTATGCGCCGGGCGAGCTGCGCGCAGTCGGCTATCGCGGCGGCGCAAAGGTGGCGGAGGACATGCTGCGCAGCGCCGGCGCGCCGGCCGCGATCCGGCTGGTGCCGGAGGCCAAGGCGGTCGGCGGCGGCTTCGACGATGTCGTCGCGGTGCGGGCCGAGGTGGTGGACGCCAAGGGCATATTGGTGCCCGGCGCGACGCCGCTGCTCAGCGCGACGGTATCGGGGCCGGGCCGCGTCGTCGCCTTCGACAATGGCAGCGTCACCGATCACACCGCCTTTGCCTCGCCACAGCGGGCGGCGTTGGGCGGCAAGGCCGTCGCCTTCCTGCGCGGCACCGGCAAGCCGGGCGCGATCACGCTACAGGTCAGCGCACCGGGGCTGAAACCCGGCCGCATCAGCCTGCAGGGCACAAAGGATTAGGCCGATCGCCGCCCGGTCGCATCGATGCAGGGGACCGCGCCGCTGGACAGCGACAGGGCGCGGACCTTGTAGCGCAGCGCCAGTTCATTGTGCGCAGCAATCACGCACACCGCATCGCCGCGTTCACGGGCTTCATCGGCTTTGCGCGTCTCGTCGCGCGACCGGCGAAACAGATAGGCAGCATCCGTGATCACGTCCATCGAACCGACTCCGCTTGATTGCCATGCAACCTATCAGCCGCCGGAAGCGCCGTCCTAGACATGGATCAATTTTCGCGGTCGCCGGTGCCCGTTTATCCGCCGAAGCGGAAGCGCAGGCGCGCGCCATACATTTGCGGCTCGCCCAGCGTCGCCGTCTCGAAATTGACGCTGGGTGATCCCAGCCCGGCGATGAAGCTGTAATATTTTTCCTTGGTCACATTGGTCATGAACAGGCTGAGGTCGACGGGCGCGCCGGCGATATTGTTCCAGCTGGCGTTGAGGTTGAGCAGATCGAGCGGCGCCAGCGTGCTGAGCGCGGCGATCGACGGATCGGGATTGGTGCGGTCGGTATAGTTGACCAGCATCGAGGACCGATGGGTGAAGGTCGCGCCGAAGGAGATACGGCCGATCTTCTCCTCGTCCAGCGGCAGGGTGTAGGTGCCGCTGACCGTGAATTTGTGGCGCGGCGACAGCACTTCGGGATCGCCGGGCTGGAACGGCGCGGCCAGGATATAATTGGGGTCGTTGAAGCTGGAGAAATCGGGCACCGATTTGATCTTGGTGCGCAGATAGCTGTAGCCGCCGGTCAGCACCAGTCCCTGGAACGGGGTCAGCGAGGCATCGGCCTCCAGCCCCCATATCTCCGACTTGCCGGCATTGACCGGCGCGGCGGTGGACGCCTGCCCCGACAGCGGCCGCGCGTTGAAGCCGACCTGCAATTGCTGGTTGGAAAAATCATTGTAGAAGCCGGCCAGGTTGAAGGTGCCGCGCAGCGCGCCACCAAAGCTGGTCTTGAGGCCCAGCTCATAGCTGTCCACCTTCTCCGGCTCGACGATGTTGAGCGGCGCGGTGATATTGGGGACGATCGTGCCGGCGCGATAGCCGCGCGCATATTTGGCGTAGAGCAATATGTCCTGGGTCGGGTTGTAATCCAGGTCGACCAGCCAGGTCGGCTTTTCCGACGACTGATAATAATGCGACACGCAATTGGTCGCCGCCGCCTGCGGATTGGTGCAGCGATAGGCCGCGGCCGGATTGAAGGCGCCATATTGCGGTGGATAGGCGACGATATAGGTGCGCTGGTCGCTGACATTGCGCGAATGATCCCAGGTGTAGCGGAAACCACCGGTCAGTTTCAGCTGATCGGTCAGCGCATAGGTCGCCTGCGCATAGAGGCCGACATTGTGGAAATTGGTGCGCCCCGCCGTGTAATTGACGGTGCCGGCATGGATCGGCTTGGCGAACGCCGGGATGGTCGGATCGAGATTGGACAGGAAGCCCAGCGGATCGGTGCATTGCAGGGTGGCGGAATCGGTGCAGGACGCCAGGAAGGGCGACTGGCTGCCACTCGTGCCCAGCGGTTCGCTGACCTCCAGATAGGCCCCTGCCTGCCAGTTGAGCCGGCCATCGCCCGAGCGCCCCTGCAATTGCAGTTCCTCGGTAAAGGTCGACTGGTTGGCGGTATAGCCACCGGGAATCGACGTCACCGTGGTGAAGGGCAAATGATAGCTGCCCAGCGCGGCGAGGAAGGGATTGATCGCGGCGAAATCGACGACGAAATCGGTGCCGAACAGCGGCGCATTCATGCGCTGCTTCAGCTGGGCATAGCTGGCGATATTCTTGACCGTCAGCGTGTCGCTCGCCTGCCAGCTTGTGGTGTTGATCGCCTGCCACTGCTCGGTCTTGGAATAAGGGTCTTCCAGGGACTGCATGACGTCGTAGAAGCCGCTGCCCTGGCGCAGCAACTGGCCATAGGCGAGCTGGCCCAGCCCCTCCGGCGCGGCCGCAACCAGCTTCTGGATCGGGCCGTTATTGCTGGAATCGCTGTAGGAGAGGATGGTGTAGTTTTCGAGATCGGGGGTCAGGTCGACGACAAGGCTGGCGCGCAGCGCGATATAGTCGACATCGCCGAACCGGTCGGGGCCGATGCCGCTGCCGTTGCGCATATAGCCATCACGCTTTTGCCGATCGACGCCGATGCGCATCCGCGCCCGGTCGCCGAGCGGCGCGTTGACCACCGCCTGGCCGCGCCACATGTCATAATTGCCCATCGATCCTTCGACATAGCCGGAAAATTCGTCGGTCGGCTTCTGCGGCACCAGCAGGATCGCGCCGCCGGTGGTGTTGCGACCGAACAGGGTGCCCTGAGGCCCCTTCAATATCTGGACATTCTGCAGGTCGAAAAAAGCGCCCGGCCCGGCACCATCGCCCGAGGGCAGGCCGTTGGAAGCGCCGCGCGGCGCGACCACATCGGCGAAATAGACGCCGACCGAGGGCGCGGTGCCGATGTCCTGGGCAAAGCCGCGGATGGCGAAACTGCTATTTTCGCTGCCGAAATTGCCATTGGCGGACAGCGAGGGGGTATAGGCGGCCAGATCCTGCGCATTGACGACATTGCGGTTGGCCAGTTCTTCCTGATTGAACACAGTGATCGAGATCGGCACGTCCTGCAGCCGTTCCTCGGTCCGGCGGGCGGTGACGATGATGTCCTGGGTCACGCTGGCCCTGTCCTGAGCCCTATCCTGCGCCTGGGCCTCGATCGGCAGGGTAGGCAGAGTCGCGCAGGCGCAGAAAAGCAACGTCCGGAAACGGCGTGTCATGGCATCCTCCCATCCAGACCGCGCGGCGCTTATATGCTGGATCGACCGTCACGGCGTCGAGCGCCGCACAGACGACGCCCATCCCTTCATCATCGTCGCACCTGTTGCCCCGGACACAATGATTGCAGGCGCACAGCCTCTTGATCGACGAAGATGTGATACAGGTTATTTCATAAATCCGGATGACGGGGCCTGTCAATCGGCACCGATCGCACCGCGCAACAGTCCGGAAATGCAACGGGACTGGACCCTGACCAGACCGGAAGTTAAGAATGGTCCGCATTATCCTTAAGGAACGGACCGGTCTCTCTTGCTTGGCGGCGTGCATTTCGACCTTAACAGCCTGGTGACACTGGGGCTGTTGCTGCGCACGAAAAGCGTCACGCGCACGGCGCAGCAACTGGGCGTCAGCCAGCCGTCGGTCAGCCGGTCGCTGGCGCAGTTGCGCAGCCTGCTCGGCGACCCGCTGCTGGTGCGGACAGCCGGCGGCATGGAACTGACCCGGCGGGCGGAGGAACTGGCGCCGTCCTTGCAGGACTGGCTGGCGACGACCGCCGGCCTGCTGGAACCGCCGCGTTTCGATCCGGCGACGCTCGATCGCCGGTTCCGCGTCGCATCGACCGATTTCGGCGTCGCCGCCGTGGTGGCGCCGACCCTGCCGCATATCGGCCGCGCGGCGCCGCTGGCGGCGATCGACATCGTGCCTTTGACCGGCGACATGGTGGCGCGGCTGACCGCGGGCGAGATCGACCTCATCATCAGCGGGCTCGATCCCGATCCGGCCCAGACCTATGAGCGTTTCCTGTTCACCGAGACGTTCAGCTGCGTCGTCGATCGCCATCACAAGCTGGCGGCGCATCCGACCGACCGGCCCCTATCGGTCGAGGATTTCCTGTCCTGCCCGCATATCAGC
>NZ_NOIW01000044.1:0-42480 GCF_002708645.1 Sphingobium sp. IP1 | reverse complement strand
GGGGGGTGGCCCCCGGCGCGGGACCCGGCGCAGTGGGCGGGCGGGCGCGCCCCGCGCGGGCGGACCCTGCGATCGCCCCCCCCGCGATGCGGGTTATGCCGCCAACCGAGGCGGCGGGCGATGTGGCTGCCGGCGCCGCTCGCACAGCGCCTGTCCCGGCAAAACCGCCTGTATCGCCCGCCCCGCAAGCCGCAGCGCCTGCTCCCGAGCCGGTCGCGCCGCCTCCCCCTCCGCCGTCTGGACCTCTAGGTCGCGCCCTCGCGCGTGCGCCGATCGCCGCGCCCGTTTCGACGTTGGTACCGACGCCTCTGGCCGAGGACGCGACGCCCCAGCGCATGGTGCTAGAAGCCGATGGCGTGAACGTGCCCGTCCAGCTGCTCGGCGAGACTGGCGATGCGCTATGGGTGCGCACCGAAAGCGGCGAAGAGCTTCAAATCCCGCGCACCGATATCGAGGCGGGCCATGTGCGCCTGGTTGACCCTGCAGCTGTCAAGCCGAACTTGACGGCTGAGGCCCCTGCCCCCGCTCCAGCCGACGAGCCGCAGGAAGTGGTCGCGCCTGCACCGCAACCGCAGGCGCAGGATATCCAGCAGGAAGCGCCTGCATCTTCGCCCGAGACCGGTGAGATGTTCGACGCCGAAACGGGCGAGGTGATGAGCGCTCCCACCAAGCCGGCGCGGCCGGCGAAGGTGAAGCCTGCCCCGTCGGCGCAGAAGGTGGCGCCAGCGGAGGTCGAGTCCGACTCTGCTGCGGCATCTATGTCCGAAGCCGATCTGCGCGCGCGCTTGCGTTATCTTGCCTCGCAGGCACGCACCAACGCGGGTTGGACCAAACCGCTCCTCGCCGAGAAGAAGCGCGTCGAGGCGGCGATCGACGCCATCAACGAAGCGCGCGAGGGCGCGGCCGACGCGATCAAGGCGGCTGAGGCGCAGGCGGCCACCTCGCCGCTCAACGATCTTCCCGAGCCTACGGAAGCACAGAAAGAGGCGGGCAATTATTCGAAAGGTCATGTCGCGATAGGCGGCCTGGACGTGTCGATCGAAAACCGGCAGGGACCAGCCGCCGCCCTGAGTGGCCGCCGCTCAGATACACATATGGCTATGTGAAGCGCTCCGAGGGGGCAGACGGCGATCATGTCGACGTGTTCCTTGGGCCCAAAGCCGCCGATCCAACCAATCCCGTGTTCATCGTCGACCAGGTCAACAAGGACGGATCCTTTGACGAGCACAAGGTAATGGTCGGTTTTGGCGACAAGGGCGCTGCGCGTCGCGGCTATCTCGCCAATTACGAGAAGGGGTGGACCGGCCTCGGCGACATCACCGAAATGTCCTTCGACGACTTCCGCACGTGGGTGAAAGACCCCGAGCGCACGATCGCGCCGGCCGGCACCAAGGTTGCCGCTGCAAAAGCCGTGGAACCTCAGACACCTGCGGCCGTTGTTGAGATGCCGTCGGCGTCGGAGACACCCCCCCCGACTTCTGCGCCGGCGGTGACCAAGCCTGCAGTCGAGCGACGCCCCACCAGCAAGAAGAGCCCGAACCCGTTCGTTCGCGATGGCGAGCGCTACACGGTGTCGCAGGACGTGGATTATCTGTCGGCCGGCGCGACCTATGAAATCGAAAGCGCCGGGAAGCGCAGCGCCTATTTCCGCAATGTCGAGCGTGGCGGCGGCACGTCCCTCAACAACTATGTGATCGAGCGCGCTATGCGCGATGGCGTCATGTCCATTGCGCCGGAAGTGGTTGCCGTAGAGGAACCTGAGGCGGATCGGGCTGTTAGTGAAGGGTCGCCGGCGGAGCAAGGTGCGACCCTGGACGCTCCGCCGGTGGCAACCGCCGAGCCGGTGCCGCCAGCCGAATCTGCGCAAACGACTGACGACGTCTTCAGCAGTAACAAGCTTTTCACTGCCGACAAGGTCGAGGCGGCGCGCGCGCGCCTCCGGGAGAAGATGAACCGCATCAACAGCGGGATCGATCCGGAAGTGCTTGTTGACGGCATGACGATTGCCGGCGCCTATATAGAGGCGGGCGTGCGCAAGTTTGCCGACTATGCCGCCGCGATGCGTGCCGACTTCGGCGAGCGAATCACGCCCTACCTGCTGTCCTTCTGGGAAGGCGCGCGCAACTATCCCGGCCTCGACACCGTCGGCATGTCCACGCCCGAGGATTCGCGCGCCGCGCATGCCGAATTGGTCAAGCCCGGCCTGCCCGCAGAAGAGGCCGTCACGCTCGGCACCGAGGTCGCCAGGCCCAAGCGCGAGAAACCAGCCGCTGCTGGCTCGCGCAAGCTGCGCGACTGGGGCGTCGATCGCATCGACGGCTGGATGCCGGTCGAGGGCGGCGAGAATATCGACACTGGCGAGGGGCTGAAGGATGGTTTGAAGGACGCCTTCCTGGGCGATGCAGCAGCCTATATGCGCTCGGTCGCAGCCGCACTGCGTCCGCTCGGGTTCGAGCCGCACCCCAACGCCAAGGGCGAGGCGACGAACCCGGTGGCGCGTCGCACCGGCGGTGTCGCGGTATCGGGCGACGTCACTCTGCATCTGCGTCACCCCGCCAGCGGCACCAATGTCTTTGCGATCGTCGGCGCTGGCTCTCTGCGCGGCGTCGTGCCGACCGATGGTGCCGGCGTGTCCCTGATGTACCGTGTCTCGGCCAAGGAGGGCGACAAGCAGGCAACGTCCGGCACCAACCGCTGGGCGCCGGTGGACCTGTCCGCGATCGATCTCGCCGATACCATCGCCTGGGAGGTCGAGCGCGGCCAGCCCGAGATAGTGCGCGGCGAGGTGCTGCCGGCCGAGGAGGAGGAAGCCCCGACAGCGACCGCAGCTACGCCTCCGGCAAAGATCGAGGATTTCGGCGAAAAGCTGCTCGGTGCGCGCAAGGATTATGCGCAGAGCCTGAAGGAGCGGATGGCAGAAGCCGAGGGCATCGATGTCTCGACCGAGCCGCTATCTGTGTCCTGGCCGGAGCCCAATTACCAGAAGCTCCTGGATGATGGCGTCGAGGACTATGTCGTCGCGTCCGTCCGCGCGCTCCGCGACGCTGTGCCTGCCAAGCCGCAAAAGGCGTGGAAGCTCAAGGGCTGGGCCGAGAATGTCCGTCAGCTGCGCGACTATGCGAACGGCCTGCTCAACAACACCGAGACCGGCGCCGAATTCCGCGCGCTCGTGAAGGAACCCGGCGGCAAGCGTGCGATGGAAGAGCTGGAAGGCGCCATCGACCTCTATCTGGCGGCTGGCCATGCCCAGTCGCTCAAGGGGTTGAGCGTTCGCTTCCACCATTATTCGCTCTACCGCGGCGAGCGTGACGTGTCGCTCTGGGCGGTGGAAAAGCGCGCCAAGGGCACGGGCTGGAGCAACTGGCCGCAGGAGATCGCCACCGGACAGACCAAGCAGGAGGCTATCGACGGCTTCCTCGCGAAGCTCGCCACCGGCGGGCTAGCGCCGAAGGACAGTGGCCGCGCCGTTCGGTTCGATATCTACTCCAAGCGGGGCGTGGCGCAGCGCTTCTACATCGGCAAGAAGATCGGCACTGAATATGTCGATCTCCAGTCCTTCGACACGGCTGCGGAAGCGCGGACCTATCTGCGCGAGAACCAAGACGCACTTGTGGCGCAGCTCGCAGCCTACCGCGACATCCCGCCCGAGCGCCGGACCGTCAACGCACCGCGCGTCGGCGTCGATCATCGCAGCGGCGGCGACGTCACGCCCGAGCTGTTTGCCGAGCGCTTCGGTTTCCGCGGCGTGCAGTTCGGAAATTATGTCGAGGATCAGCGCCGCCAGGAGGATCTGAACGAGGCATATGACGCGCTGCTCGATATGGCGGGCGTGCTCAATGTTCCCGCTCGCGCCCTATCGCTGGGCGGGCAGCTGGGCCTTGCCTTTGGCGCGCGGGGCAAGGGCGGTGTCGGTGCGGCATCGGCGCATTATGAGCCGGGCAATGTCGTCATCAACCTGACCAAGGGGCGCGGCGCTGGGTCGCTCGCGCATGAATGGTGGCACGCCCTCGACAATTATTTCTCGCGCATGGGCGGCAATGCGGCCGGATTCCTGACCGACACGGGCGCCGCGGACGAGAATGTCCGGCCTGAAATGGTCTGGGCTTTCCGCAACGTCATGGAGGCGATCCGCAAATCCGCGATCCTCATGCGCTCCAAGGAGCTCGATAAGCGTCGCACGCGCGCCTATTGGGCGACTGACGTAGAGATGTCGGCTCGCACGTTCGAAAGCTACGTCATCGCGCGCCTGGCGGACGCCGAGCATGCCAACGACTATCTCGCCAATGTGGTGTCGCCCGAGGCCTTCCTCATCCCTGAGGCGTACCCCTACCCCACGGCCGAAGAAATGCCGGCGATCCGTGCGGCGTTTGACGAATTCTTCCAGGCGATAGAAGCGCGGCCGGTGGGTGACGATATCGCCCTGTTTAGCGAGGCGGCGGAGCCAATTGCGGCTGGCGACATGTTCGCATCGCCCGACGCGCTGAAGGCGACGCTCGACAAGTCGAAGTTCGGGCCCGCGATTCAGCGCTGGATCGACGCTGGGCGGATCGTTCTGCACCAGTCGGCCGAAACCCTGCCGATCGGCGCCTCGCGCGCCAGCATTCGCGCCTTTCTCGACGGCGATCCCGTCGTGACGCTCAAAGGCGACGAGTTCGCGCCCGACGGCTATCCGCTCACGTCCAAGGTGACCCGCTGGTACCGCGAGAATGGCGGAGAAACCGTCGAGACGCCCGGCATCGGCGAGGTGTCGATCGACGCGGTAGCGGTGAAGAATTCCGTGTCGCACGGCCTTGGCCGCGCAAAGGCGGCGGCGTTTGCAGCGGTTCCGGACGTGCTGCGTCGGGGCAAGATCGTGCATAGCGAGCCGATCGCTGGCGCGCGCAGCGAAGGCACTGCCTATTTCGTGGCGGCGCCAATCCGCATGGGCGGCCAGGACATGATCGAAATCGTCATGATCAAGTCGGATAAGAACGCCAAGCGCATGTACGTCCATGAGGTCGCTTTGAGGGAGGTGCTCCGACAGCCCACCTTCAAGACCAGTGCAGATGCAGCCGAAGCTGGGGTGCGTTCTGGAGCAGGTGCCGGAGCGCTAAGAAGCATACTCCAGAATATTTATGCCGCCAAGCCGGAGGATGATACGTCCCTCGCGAGCCAGGCACAGTCTGGCGTGCAGGGCCTCACGACGCCGGACGGGCGTATTCACCTCGTGGCGGACCAGCTCACCGATGCGACCGCCCTCCCCGTACTGCTGCATGAGATGTTCCATGCCGGCGTCGAGCCCCTGCTTGGCGAGGCGAAGTGGAAGCCGCTGATCCAGCGCCTGGGCCGGCTCTACAGCAATGCGGCCGGCCTGCTGGTGAGCGGCGAGCGCGATGTGTCGCCATTCTGGCTGGCGGCGCTGGATCGCGTCGACCGCGCCCGTCCGCCAGCGGCGTACACCGCCGAGGAGTTTGGCGCGTACGCGATCGAGGAGCGGGCAAAGCTGCCGGCCGGCATCCGCGACGTCGTCGATCGACTGCTTGGCGTGTTCAAGGCGTGGATGCTGCGTCGCTTTGGCGCGCAGGCCGGGCGTGTGACGCCGGCGCAGTTGCAGAGCCTTGCTATTGCCGCGCTCCGGTCTCAGCCTTTCGCCGTTACGAACGAGTCGGGCGAGGTGCGGTACAGCCGCCGTGGGCCGACCGTCGAGGCGATCGATGCGGCAACGCCAAGCATCGTGCGAAGCAAGATGACTGACGCGATGGGTGGCGATTTCAACGTCCTCGCAACGCTGCCGCATGATGTCCTGGCGGGCGAATTCGCGCTCGACCACAACCTGACCGCCATGAAGGATTATCTCAAGCTCAAGCGGCAGATGGATAGCGCGCGCGACACCTGGCACGGCAAGACGGCCGAGGTCGCCAAGGCCTGGCTCATTTTCCAGAAGACGGCGGGCAACAAGGTCAATCAGGACATGATGGACCTGATGCACGAGGCGACGCTTGCGGGCGTGGATCCCGCGAAGCCTTTTGTCTCCATCCTCACGCCGCAGGATCGCGAGGCCCTGGCGGCTGGCCCCGATGCCTCCGGGTTCGAGGAAGCGAGCGAGCGCGCCCAGATCGATCGCCAGCGCCGGTCCGATCATAGCGACCTCAGCAAGACGTGGGACGCTCTGCCGAAGAAGGCCAGGGAGCTCTATGTCCGCGTTCGCGACACCTATCGCGAGATGTCCGACGCGTTCGAAAAGGCCTTGCTCGACAATCTGAGCAAGGCGCTCGACATCCGCCATCGGCAGGTGAAGGACACCTATGACGCCGAGCTGATCCGCATCGCCGATTCCGACTTGTCGGAGGAGGCAAAGCAGGCGGCATTCGATGAGGCGGACAAGGTCTATAACCGAGAGTCCCGTGTCCAGCGTTATGCCAAGGGCGCGCGCATGACGCGGCTTCGGGCCTTCTTCGAGACCCGCAATATCTCCGGCCCATACTTCCCGCTCGCACGCTTCGGCAACTACTCCGCCACGGCGCGCGACAAGGAGAGTGGCGATATCGTCGGCTTCTCGCGGTTCGAAACGGAAGGCGCTCAGCAGGCCTTCGTCGCGGAGATGAAGAAGGAGGGTTATGCCGTCGAGCATGGCGTGCTCGGCGCCGGCGGTGGGCTGCGTGATCAGGTCGATCCGCAATTTGTCGTCGACGTCGAGACGATCCTTGAAGGCGCGGACATCAGCGACGCGGTCCGCGACGCGGTGTGGCAGCGCTGGCTCGAAACGCTGCCGGACATGTCGCTACGCAAGTCCCGCATCCATCGCAAGGGAACGGCCGGCTTCACGACGGACGCAATGCGTGCCTTTGCGAACCACATGTTCCACGGGAGCCACCAGCTTGCACGCCTGCAGCACGCGCTCGATATGGAAGACGCGCTTGATCAGGCGGAAAAGCAGGCAGAGCGGGCCAAGGATCCGAACCGGGCCAAGATGATCGTCAACGAGATGCGCCGTCGCCACGCGTTCACGATGAACCCGACCGGCTCGCCATGGTCGCAGGCCGCGACCAGCATGGCGTTCATCTGGTTCCTTAGCTGGCGACCGTCGGCGGCCCTCGCCAACCTCGGGCAGACGGCTGTCATGGGCGTGCCGATGCTGGCCGCCTATGACGGCAGTTATCGAAGCATGGCTCGCGCATCGTTCGAGCTCACCAAGGCTCTGAAGGATTTCGCGGCTGGCCGCGGGCATGCGCAGAACGCTGCATCGCTATCCGCAGACGAGAAGCGGGCCATGGAAGCCGCTTATGAGACGGGTGTGATCGACCGAACCCAGTCGCATGATCTTGCGGGTCTGTCGGAAACCGGCATCAAATATCGCCCAGGCCCTGCGATCCTGATGGAAGTCATCAGCTGGTCCTTCCACCACACCGAACGGCTGAACCGTGAGGTGACGTTCCTCGCCGCCTACCGCATGGCGCGGCGCAAGGGTGAAGGTCATGAGCAGGCGATCGATATTGCCGGCGATCTGACGTGGAAGTCGCATTTCAATTACACGAACACAGCGCGTCCGCGCTTCATGCAGGGCGACGTCGCGAAGATGTTCCTCGTCTTCCGCAACTTCCAGGTGAACATGCTGGCGCGCTTGATCCGCGACACGCATCAGGCTTTCAAGGGGCGCAGCGCGGCCGAGCGCAAGCAGGCACGCATTCAGTTGATCGGCGTGACCGGCATGATGATGCTTTCGGCCGGCATTACGGGCACGTGGGGTTACGGCATCACTATGGCGATCGCGCAGGCAATCGGGGCACTCATGGGCAGTGACGATGACCCCGAAGAGGAGTTCAAGGCCAGTGTCCGCGCGACGCTCGGCAATCGTCTGGGCAATGCCGCGCTCGAAGGTGTGCCTGGCGCGACGCTCGGGATCAGTCTGAGCGAGCGTATCGGCATGCCTGACCTCTGGTTCCGGTCGCCCGATCGCGAGCTCGAAGGGCGCGCCGCTTGGGAATATTATGCGATCCAGAGCATGGGCGCCGCCGTCGCCATGGGCGGGAACTGGTGGGCGGGCATCGACCAGGCCGTGAACGAGGGCCAAATCTATCGTGGCGTGGAGACTGCTGCGCCCAACGCCATCAAGGATCCGATGCGCCTGTATCGCTATGCCAGCGAGGGCGCTGTGAGCCTGAAGGGTGATATCGTCAAAGACGAGTTCTCCACGCTTGAGCTTTTCTATCAGGCTTTGGGCTTCACGCCGGCATCTCTCGCGCGCCAGTATGAGGAGAACCGCGCGAACAAGAACAAGGAGCAACGGATCACGGACCGTCGCCGGCGCATCTTGGTCGACTTTGACAAGGCTGTGCGTGCCGGATCGAGTACCGCTGACGTCGAGAAGCGCATCGATCAATTTAATGAGGCGCATCCTAGCTGGGCAATCAAGGCGAAGGATGTCCGCCGTTCGCTGCGCGCGCGCGAGCGTCGCCGGGCCGAGATGCGGAACGGGATCTATATCAACCCGAAGCTCGCGGGCGAGCTCCGGTTCGAATCGGCAGACGGTAGTGGCGAGGGCGCAGAATAAAGGGCGTTTACCGGTTCAAATCATTTGATACAAACAGCGTTGCTCGACGCTATTTCGTGAGACACAGCACATAATTAACGAGGCGAATAAGCCCACCTACAGTTATATTTCCGCTAAAATATTTAAAGCGTATTGGAAATAGAATGATGAACGAACAGTGTTGTGGCTTGCGTACATAAATTCCGCGTTGTGAAGCGAACACTTGTCAATCGCAGTCTATTTTGATAGCCGCAACCAAACAATTGGTGGGGGGTGATGGAAATGAAATCAAAGACACCGACACGCTCAAATTCATCCTTGGGCAGCATCCCGCTGGTTGAGAAACTAAAGTACGCTTGGCAACTTCTAAAATTCCGCATCGGCGAGCCTGGTGCCAAGGATTTTGCGATGCAGATTCGCGATGAGGTCGCCGGTGTTGCCGCAATCTATGAACGCGAAACCGGTAAGCTGGCAAGTCAGGCGCGTGTGCTGGAAATTGGCTTTGGCCCGCGTCCTCAGCGCGCCTTTGGCCTGACCGGCTTTTTCAAGGACGTTATCGCGGTCGATCTTGATGCCCCAGTGATGGGAATCAGAGATCTGGTCCGCGTGTTCCGAAAGAACGGCCTCGAACGCGGGATCAAGAGTCTGGTCCGCTACGCTCTTTTCGACGCCCGCGAATGGCCAATGTTCCACAAGGTTCTTGTCGCAAACACCCCGCATTATCGCCCCAATACAGCCAAGCTGATAGTCGGTAGTGCCGGCGATCACTCGACCTGGGAACAGTTCGGCGGCGCGATTGACATTGTGTTCTCGACCGACGTGTTCGAACATATCCCTCCAGCCGAACTCGAAGTTCTGCTGACCACAATCCGCAGCCGCCTGGCGCCCGGCGGCATCGTCGTCACCCGCCCGGTAGTGTATACCGGCATCGCTGGTGGGCATGCAGTGGAATGGTATCCGCAAAACGTCGCCGCCCAGACTAACGGCACGACTGCCTGGCGCCACTTGTTGGACCCGGACTTTACGATCAACACTTACCTAAACAAGCTGACCCGGCGCGATTTCGTAGAACTGTTCAATCGTGTCGGTTTTGACATCGGGGGTGATTTCGCGGAGTTCGGTCGAATGGGCGAACGATGGATGACGGCAGAGAAGCGCGCCGCCCTTGCGCATTACGATGATTATGAGCTTTATTCTAACCGGGTTGAGTTTTTGTTGCGATAAAACGGCGCGGGTACGGTCCCAGCACCCCGCCTAATCTGGCATGCGGATGTCGTCCAACGGCGCCTCCTCACTCGCGATTGTGCTTTTGGTGCAAGCATGAGTCAAACCCCGCCACACATTGGCCATTGGCACCGATTCGCCAATCGGATAGACTAAGGGCATCGATCAATCGCGCATGAAGTGCGGTCCAAAGGGGCTAGCACGTGGCGCGGATTTTCCACCAGCATCGTTCGGACGCAGGGTTCTCGGCAGAGGCGCCCTGTGGCTGACAATCCCTCGACATCGGAATGGCTGCTTGGTGGCGGCGGGCTCGTCGGCATCGGCATGGGCGTGCGCTGGCTGCTCGAATGGTGGGGGAAGCGCGACGATCGCCGGCAGCAGCGTGAGGATCGGCGTGCCGCGAGAGAGTCCAACGAAGTGATCGAACTGACTGCCCGTCTCAACCAGCTCGAAGAGAAGATGACGCGATTGACGATCGCAGTGAACATCCTCGTGGCCAAGGAATTCCGATCCGACCCTAACAGCCCGGAGCTTCAACAAGTCCGGGTCATCCTTGGCGATGCCTTCCCGCTTCAATTGCATGTCCCGCAGGACATGACCGACAAAGTTGGAGAAGTCCCATGAAGGTCAAGCTCATCGACGAATGGCGCCATGCGTGGAAGTGGGCGTCGGTCCGCATCAGCGCAGCCGGCGCGCTGCTCATGGTGGCGGCTGAGGTCGCAGGCCAAACCTGGTTGGGCCTGCCGGAAGATGTCCGCGCATCGATCCCTCACGCTGACACGATCGCTCTGGTCCTGTTCGTCATCATCCCCCTCGCCCGCGTGCTGACCAAGGAGAAGAAGGATGGCTGACGATCTCCCGCCGCCCATCGTCGTCACGGGAAAGCGCGTGAAGAAGCGCACGCTCGCCGCCGTCCTTGGTTCGCCACTCGCCGCGGCGATGCTGTTCGTCATCATCCCGCGCGAAGAAAGCGGCCGAAAGGTGGATGCCACCGTGCAGCAGGACGGCTCCGTCCAGGTCAAGCACATCGCCGGCAAGCAGTATCTGAAGGTCTACCTCGATATCGTAGGCGTTCCCACTGCGTGCGACGGAATCACCAAGGGCATGAAGCTCGGGCAGACCTACACCGAGGCGCAATGCAACGAGAAGCTCGAGGAAGAGCTGATCGCACACGCAGAGCCGGTCATTCAGTGCATCCCCGAGCTTTACGGCCGGCCATATCAGGCGGTGCCGGGCGTAGACCTGTCCTTCAACATCGGCACTGCCGGCGTCTGCAAATCGAGCCTGGTCCGCTTCTGGCGCGCCAAGCAGTGGAAGGCGGGCTGTGACTGGCTGATCAAGTTCAACAAGGCCGGCGGCCGCGAAACCCGTGGCCTGTCGCTGCGTCGTCGCCGCCTTCAGGAGGTTTGCTACACCGGGATCGTCGCGGGCAAGACGCCTGAGAATCTCGAAGCGCGCGTGAAGGCAGTCCGGTGACAGGCATCGCCGCCGACGCGATCAATATCGCTCGACGGCAGTATCTCGCCGAGGACGGAGAAATCTATCCCGTCGTTGCCTGGTTCGACATCGAGGGCAATGACTGCGAGCCAGCTGAGGCAGTTTCAGCCGTCGCCGGCACAGAGGGGCGATGGTGGCCATTGGCCCTCTGTGATTTTTCGGGGGCCTTGCAGTGACCGAGCTGGCCGAAGTCCACACCATCTACTCCGAGAACTGCCGGTCGATCACAGACATGTTGCGCCGCGCGGCCGACAGCATCGAAACCGAAGAGGCTGAAGGTTTTGTCGGCACCTCCGCCATGGTTGCGGTGCAGGTGATGAAGGACGGCCGGATTCAGGTCTACGGCTGGGGCGACACCAACGACCTTCATGCGCTCGGCGCGCTCAGCGCCGGCGGCCAGCAAATCGGGGACATGATCCTCGACACGGGAGAATGACGCCGTGGTGACCATGCATAATATCCGTCGTGCCGTCGCGATCGCGGCTGGCGTCGTCATTGCCATGCTGGTGGCGGCGCTACTGCTCACGCGCGCCACACTCGCCGAGGAGCGCGGCAAGTTCGAGATCTGGAAGACGTCCGTCGCGCACACCCAGGCCGAGGCGAAGGCGGATGCGCTCGAACAGAAGGCCAAACAGGAGGCGAAAGATGCGAAAGCGGCTCAATCTGCTCAGTCTGACTATGACGCTCTGCGCGAGCGCTACACTAGCCTCGTGCGGGCCCAAGCCGCTCGACATCCGGGCAGCGGCGCCGATCTGCGCCGATCGGCCGACGACGCCGGCATTCCTGCTGAAGGCGCCGAAAATCCCGACCTTCCTGTCGGATCCGGTGACGGCATCCCCTTCGGCACCATCCTGATATCCCAGGGCGACGCGCTCATTTGCGCTGAGAATACGGCCTATGCCCAAGGCGCTTACCGCTGGGCGACGGAGATCAGCCAGCCAGCGGCCAGTCCGGAGCGTTGATCTCCGCGAAGTGGGTGGCGCCCATCAGGTTGCCACCCTCTCGCGTCGCCCAGTCCTCGTAATAATCGTCTTCGCCGGTGATGAACTTGTCCCAGAGTGCGATCACGGCCTCGTCGTCGCTCCAGAAGAGCAAGTCGCGCCCGTCCTTCAGGTGATCGGGCATTTCAGCGATGGGAATCCAGTCGATGCGGCCCATCAGCTGATCGGCCGAAGATTGCAGAAGCGTCCGAGGTCGCTGAGGTCAATCTCAGGTATCCCCACCACGCTTTCGATCAGATCGGCAATCTCGTGCAGGTCCGCGCCGACCAAGCCCGTATCGAGCACCGGCGCATCCTTGGCGAACCGATCAGCAAACGCGCGAAACTTCGCCTTCACTTCGTCTTCCATGCCTGCCCCCTTTCCGCCCACGCCAGAGCGCCGACCATGTACGGGCTATCGTCGCGCTTGCCCTCGCGCAGTTCCGCGACAAAGGCCTTGTTGCTGAACCCACGCGCATCGAGCGCGTCAGCGACGGCCGCGCGCACCTGTTCGATCAATTCCATGGCTGTTCTCCTGCGCGAACATATGCAGAACACAATTCGATTCGGTCAAGCGTCAGGCTCATCGAACGGGCGATAGTCCGTTTGCGCGTCGCTTGCCTTGAAGCCCGGTATCGCCCCGATATCGCCGTTGCCGAGGGAATTGTGGGCAATCCACTTCCCGTCTTCCATGCGGAAGTCATGCGGGCGCGGATCATGCCAAGACGACGAGCTTTCGAAGCCCATCGGGTGAAAGTCGGCCGGCACGGTCCCGATCTGCTGGCCGCCCCGCATGAGCGGGATCGGGTCCGTCGGCTCGTCGAGCCCGTAGGCGGCGATGATCTCGGCCGCGCCAAACTGGCGCACCTCGGCGAGTACGAGATCGATCCGGCGACCGTCGCTCAGTTCGTAGGTGACGTTGCCGTCGCGCTGCTGCTCGATCGACTGCGGAAGTGGTCTCATGGCTTGCGCTCCTGCAGCTGGGCGAGAACACGGTCAACGCAGTATCGAAGGTCATGGAGGTCATTTACCGACAGTCGATAGTCTACGCTGTCAATCTGTCCGGCATGCAGGCGGGCAACGATCTGGATAGGATAACCATCGGTGTAGGCGGTGAATTCGATGTCTCCGGCTTTCTGCTTTATCGTCACGATACACCTCCCGCCAACACATGCTGCGCCAGCACCTTCAACCTGCTCTCGTCTGTCATGCGCGGTTTGGGCGCGATGCCAGGGTCATTGATCCCGCGCGACTGGTCCGCCTTGATGCCGAGCATTTCCAGCAGCACCGGGTCGCTGCCCCAGTTAGTGTGCAGATAGTGTGCGTTCACCTGCTTTGTCTGACCAGGGCGGCGCAGGCGGCCGAAAAACTGGTAATGGACCTGTGGCGACCAATCGAGCTCGCCGACGACAGCGTCGCTGCAATGATATTGCAGCCCGTCGAGGCCAGCGCCTGATCGCAGAGACATCATCATGACGCGGGAATCGCCGCCACAGAACGCGTCCACGCTGCGCTGCTTGCCGGCGGCGCTTTCCGAGCCGGTGTAGAGAACGGGGTTGAACGGCGCCAAGGCGTCCTTCCAGATGTCGTAAACCTCTCGGTGCCAGCCGGCGAGCAGCACACGCGGGCTGTCCTTCAGCAGCAGGGACACATAGGCGGCAACCGCCCTCGCTATGCCCGTCAGTTGCCGCATCTTCATGTCGAGCTCGCGCGCGGCGCGGCCGGCCTCTGCGAAACTGCCCCTCAACACCGTCTGGGCAAGCTGGCGCGCAATCTCCTGCTCCCCCTCGACGGCGGCCAGGTCGTGGTCGATTTCCCATTCCAGAATATTAGGCGGCGGCATCGATGCGTCGACGGTCGGGTCATCTTCCGTGCGGCGGAGGAAATAGCCGGTGTCGCGCAGAAAGGAGCCAAGCGCGTCGGGATTTGAAACGATACGGCCGGAGCTGCACCACTCGCGGATGAACTCGCTCCAGTCCCCAAGAAGATCGGGCTTCACGAACTCCATCACGGCGTGCATCTCGTCGCCATAATTGTAGACCGGCGTGGCTGTGAGCCCCATTCGGAAGTCGGACCGGTCGGTCAGGATAGCGGCAGCTTCGCCTTTCGCTGTTCCTCGCCCGTGCCGAAGCTCCTGGATCTCATCATAGATGACGGAGCGGAACGGTCCCTCCTTGATGATGTCCACCCAACCGGCAGCATTGCTGTATTTGAAGATATAGACGTCCGCCTCGGGCAGATCATAGGGCGTGCGCCCCTTGATGATGTGGACGCGCAGCGAGGAGAATTCCTCGATCCGCTTCTTCCACTGCCCCGCCAAGTGCGGCTGGACGACGATCGCCGCCGGCATAGGCGCGCCGAACAGCAGCGCCGCGATCGCGCTGATCGTCTTGCCAAGGCCGACGTCGTCGCCCAGCAGCATGCCGCCATTAGCGACCGCGATCTTTGCGGCCTGCGTCTGATAGAGATAGGCGGCCTTCCCTTCCTTGAAGCCCTGCAGTTCGCCGGGCTTCCACGTCGGCAACAGGATGCGCTCCCGCTCGGCCGCGCGATAGGCCAGCCGATCGACAGCGGCGTCGAGCTCGTCCCATTCGTCATGGTCGAGGGGATAGCGCGACATGAACCAATGCAGATCCGCGCGCACCTCGTCAGTGTCGCTGATGCCGATCTCGGTCGATGTGACGGGCACGCGGGGGAACATGCGTTTGAACGCGATCGCGACGTGCGGCGCGAGCTGGGTGATGCGCCAGCGGCGCGCGACCCGGTCCAATTCGAGTTGGCCGTAGGATTTCACAGTGATGCCCTCCCGGTGGAAACGAGAAACAGCGGCTTGCCTTTGACCGCGTCAGGCAGGCCCATGGCCGTGCCGGTGATGAGAATGAGCGAGGCGATGGCGTCCTGCTCGGCGTAGCGCTCCAGCTGGCGGAATATCTGACGCGGCGGGCAACGCGTCTTCGCCTCGATGCCGATCCCGCCCTCGACGAGGAAGTCGATCCGATCGCGCGCCGTCATGCGGGCTTCGCGCTCGAAGGCAATTTGCAGAAAGCGCAAAGAAGCCTCGATATCGTCCTGGAGCCAGATTTCTTGCCCAACGCGATATCGCTGCCGGCGCAGATGATGGACGAGTTCTTCAGGCCTCATCCGAGGGGCTCCGTTTTCCAACCTTGCGCACGCGAACCGTGACAGTTTTGGTCAGCCAAAGGCCGGGATGCGGGCTATTTTTTCCGCCCCAGCATATCCCATCATAGGGAAGGAGGCGCACCGCCACGATCGCCACAAATATAATGAGCAAATCACTCATATGTACCTCGGGGGTTTAAGGCCCAGCTCGTAGCGGCGGTTGAGCATTTCGCTCTCCAGCCGCTCTAGCAGCGCCAGTTGCCAATATTCCACGCGCAGGCCGATATCGTTGACCTCGCGCAGCTTCGCGTCTTCCTCAGGCGTCCATGGGCGCGCGGGAGGTCGCGCGGGACGACGACGGCGCTTCACGGATAGATCCTCCCCTCGCGCAGCATCTCGGCAACGCGGCGCGGATAAGCGAGATGCAAGCCGGATACGTGCTGACTGGTCGGGATCAGGCTTTCGACCATGCGCGCCGCCACAAGGTGCGCGTCGTGCAAAAAGCACCGACCGTCCATCATGCAGCGCCCTTGCTCGGAGCAGGAAGGGGCATAGCCCTCGCACTGAACCATCGCGTCGCCGAAGTGGAACGAGTCAGCATCGTGGCGCAGATCGCGCTCGCGAATGCGCCGGCTCATTTGCGCCTCTCCCGCAGTTCGCGGCACCAGCGCGCGACGGTGTGCGATCCGGCGCCATAATGGTCGACCAGCTCGCGCTGGTTCATGTGGCCCGCCTGGATGGCGAAGTCTGTCGGCATTGCCCGCACTGGACGGCCGTCAGGCGGCGCGATCCACCGGCGTTGCTTCATCTTGGTCACCTGTGACGGGTGGACGCGCAGCAGCTGGGCGACGGTGGCGAGAGGGTGAACCTCCGCCAGCCGGCGGGCGCGGTCATGCATCGACTGGGGGAGCGATCTCATGATGCCGCCTTCCAGAGGATCGGCTTCTGATCGCGCGGAATGCGATGCTTGCCCCGCGCCATGGGATGCGTCGGTGCGCCGCTCTTCGTCTTCCCCCAGCACCATAGATCGGGCCATGGCTCGATACCGCCCTGGATCTCCTCGACGACATGCTCGATCCAGATGTCATCCCAGGCGATGTTGCCCCAGCAGACGAAAACCTGATCGGCTTCCTTCGCGACCTGGGCGACGTGAGGCAGGTTCGTCATGATCATCTGGTCGCGCGCGTACCAATCGTCGGTCAGGTGCCATTCGGCGCGCTTGCGGCACTCGGCTGGCGACGAGGTGCAGAACGGGTAGAGGTTGACCGCGCGATAGCCACCGAAGCCGAATAGCTGGAACCATGCGTTCCACCAGAGCGAGGTTGGATCATCGCCGTTCGCATCCGCCGTCGACGGGTTGCAGCCGATGACACAGGCGATCGGCCCCGGTCCCCAGCGGCGGCCCAGCTCTAGCCGCTCTTGGCCGGAAAAAATCGCGGTGCGCTCCATGATCTCTTTGCCGAACAGATCGGTTGTGAATTGCGCGCTCAAAGCATCCTCCGGCGTGAAATCAACCGCATTTCGCGGACAAGGATGTGGCGGCCGCCACTTGCGTTTTTGCTTCGTGGAAGTGATGTTCCTCGACATGAATTGGAGAAGCCGTGTGTCCGAAGCGCTGGTCGGCGGAGCGACCGGACTGTTTGTCGTAGCCTGCTATATTGTTGCACGTGCGCGAATCGACGGTGCCGACGCCGGCGATTGGCTGGCCTTTGCTGGCGTTATCTTCGGTGTGATGCTGACAGCAGGTGTCACAGTCGGCATCCAAAAATTCGGTGACTGGGAGAAATTCCAGCCATTGCGGAAGCGCGCATTGGCTGAAGTCGATGAGCTTCGCGCCGCAACCAAATGGTATATTGAGAATAAGCGTCCTCAAACCATGTCGCGAAAGGCGAGCGATTTTCGCGGTCGCATTGAGGAGATAAGCGCGATGAATTGGGAACTTAGCGTCGCTCTGCGCGCGCAAATGAAACGCTTTACCGAGGCGCAAAGCGGGATGTCGGGCGCGACGATCTACGACGAGAAAGCCGACTGGCCCCGAATTGCGTTGGACTGTGTTGATGAGATGCGACGCCTTTTGAGCTGAATCATTTTTCATTTTGGACACCTTTCGGCGATCATCTCATCCGCCGCGCGGAAGATGTCAGCCGGCGTGCGCAGGCGGCGCGTGAGCACGCGTCCCGTCAGGTCATCTCGCGCGTATGCGTCCCAATCCGTGAACTCGCCAAAGACCATGGTGCATAAAGCACCCCACGCGCACTCTTCGTCCCATTCGGGCTCGTAATACCCCTCCATGGCGCCGACCATGATTGTCCCCGGCCATGGGTGACTGGGCGGCCGGATATGGATGTAGGGGTATCGCGTGCCCTCGCGGCACTTGGGCGCGATCACATACTCGCCCTCGTAGGAGCGGAAGGCGTCGGCATGCACCGAGACGTGGCGTTCCCAATGCTTTTTCGCCCGGATTATGAAGCCGTGATAGTTGTGCCACTCGGCCGGGAATTGCTGCCGGTTGTCGCCGAGGAGCGGCAGGTAGGGCGCGGCGCGCTTGGACAGCTTCTTGAGGATGCGGAGGTTCATGCTGCCACCTCAACCGGAACGACTGGCAACGGGATCGGCAACGCCTGCCCCGTCGCCAGATTGATGAAGGCGCCCGCATGGCCGATCGAGCCGCGTCCGAGCAGATCGAACAGCAGCGCCAGCGCGTGACTGGCGACGACCCGATTCACGAATAGCGATTGTCGATCGAGCGCCTCGGCGACCGAGCAGCTGGGCGCATCGTCCTCGGCAACGCTCTCATCCGCAAGCTCGGGGAAATATTCCATCACGGTCGGCAGGCGCCCCGGCTGGTCGCCCGCCCCCTTCGGACACCCGAGGATGAACTGCCCGTCGGTCGCGCGGTTGCCGAGGTCGAGCCAATAGGCCGGCGGCTTGAGGTTGTCGAATTCCCGCTCGCAAGCGTCGATGGCGGCGCCGATCGCGCGCCGGGCGGAAGCGGTGTCGACACAGGAAATGACGATATCCATGGCCGCAACCTCAACATCGGCTGGCGCGCGGCCATGAACGGCCGTCCACGCCAGGCCATGCGCCAGGTTGATCCGCTCCGTCAGCGTGCGCGCCTTGGAGTTGCCAAGGTCGCAACGGTAGAACGGCTGGCGGCCGAGGTTCGCCTCGCTCACAGTGTCGTCGTCGACGACGGTGACATGCAGTGATCGCGACGATATCGCCCGCAAGGCCGCGTCGAGCGACGCCAATCCCATCAGCATCTGCGCGCCGTTGCCGCCGCACCCGACCAGCAGGATCTTGATCGCCTTGTTGTCGTAGGAAGCACGCAGATAGTGCCGTTTCGCTTCACTCTGCATATTTATCTCCGGAGAAGGGGCTCCACAGCACCGGCAAGAACATGCCCCCAGCGCACAGGCGGGAGGCCCTCACGGCGCCGCCGGGATCGTCGATGCGACCGAACACCATCGATATCTTCGTCGCGTGGGCGTCATCCGCGTTGTCAGTCGAGCTGAAGAACGCGCCACTGCGGCCGTGGCTATGGATGTCGCAGATGACATGCGAGCCAGCTGACAGCGTCGGCGTGCGGTAGACGAGACGCGTGGGCGTCGCTTCGTCGATGGTCGGGAAGTCCAGCGCGAACGCGCCGGTCGCCTCGTCCCAGATCACGAACGCAGCCGCCTCGTTAGGCAGCGCCTCCTCGAAATGCTCCAGCACCCGCCGCAGCAAGCCGCCGGGGATCCGGCCGCACCGCAGGTTCGCCTTCGACGGCCCGACGCTGCCATAGGGAAGGTGCGCGGCGATCGGCGACGACACGGGCACGTCCAGTTCCAGCCAGGGCCGGCGTAGGATCAGCATCACGCCGTCCTGTCCGATGATAAAGCCATGCCCCGCCTTGGCAGCGCGCAGCGCATCGATGGCAGGCGAGTTGCCGATCGGCGGGACCGGATAGCACGGCACTGCTTCCAGGATCGCCGCGGCGGTCGGATCATCCGTGAGGTTGCTCATGCCCCGGCCCCCGCGATCAGCTGGCCGAACGTGATCGGCGCGCCTTTCGGCTTGCCCGCGTTGAACGGCTTGAGGCGGCGAACCGGGAAGCGCTCCGCTTTGCGCGACGCGAGATCGTCCCACAGGGCGACAAGGCCACCCTTGCCAGTGACGGTCATCTCCTGCCCTGGGTTCGGATGCGTCGACCAGGAGTCGAACACGGCGCGCTCATATTCAGGGATGGCCGCGATGTTCAGTGCCTTGGGCTTGCGAATATTGCCCCAGCAAAGCGAGCCGTTGATGTAAACATTGAGCACCGGCGAGAACAGCAGTTGCGTGTCTGCCGTTGGCCGCTTGTTCGTCGGCAGGGCATAGACGCCCAGCCCTGTCCGGGTAGCGACGAACAGGTGCGCCGGATACGGGAGGGGCAACGTCGTGCGCTGCGCCAACGCCTTCAGCGTCGCGGCTGGCCGGGATAGCGCGAAATAGGACGTGCGGACCTGCTCTGGCACCCACCACGCGAGCATGTCGGGATGCGACACCAGCACATTGTCAGGCAAGATTTCCGGCGCCAGCGCCTTCCCCAGAGCCTCGGTCCACCGCCGCAGATGCTCGCGGGTCAGCGGCGAGCCGGCGGCAATGATCGGCTGGCCGTCGAGGTGCTCGACATCGTGGATGCTGGCAAAGGCCTCTTGCGGCCGGCCGAGATGCTCTCCGCTGGAGTAGAGGAGAATGGCGTTGGTGAGAGCGAGCCCGCTCCCTGTCGCCTGGAATTTAGAAATATGCTTGGTCATGGCGATGCCTCAAAGACCGGCTGGGTCGAAGTTGAGGAGGTCCTGGGCGGCGAGCAGAAACTTCACGCCGAGTTTCAGGGAGGCGAACCACGCGCCGACCTTGTCGGCATCGTCGAGCTGACAGAAGCCAGCGACGTCCAGGAATCCCTGCTCCATGCCGGGCCGATTGATTTCATCGAGCTCACGCGCGAATTGATCAAATGGGACGAGCGTAAGAGGCGGCTCGCTAGGGCGATCCCTGTAGTCGGGCACATATTTCCAGAGCAGCTCCAGATCGAGCTGCCACGCGCCATTATCGAAGTCGTGCGCCTTCAACGCAGCGTGGGCCTTGCGCAATGCGCGGATCCTGTTCGCAAGAGCGGGCGGCATATCCTTTAGGGGCGCGGCGTTCGCAGCCAACATCCAGTCAGGCCGGCGCGCGTTCATCGCCGACGGCAGCATTTCCTCATCGACCTCGTCGCCATCCTGACAGAACCATTCCACCAAGGCAGCGCGGGCGCCTTCGTCTGTCACCTCGCCTTCCCAATGGTACATCGAGACCGCATCAAACAGATCATCGTAGTGGGACACCGGGAGCGCGATGTTCAGTGTACTGACGAGCTCCTTGTAGGCGGCAGCACGCCAGCCGAGTGGCGCAACGTTCGCGAAAACCGTCTCCCGTAGGACATTGCTCTTCTCGATCCATCCGAGATCTATCTGGCCAAGGCCGTCACAGATCAGCACGAGCGCGGGCGGCAGCACATCGTCGCCTATGAGCACGACGGCACGGAGATCGACTATGTCGAAGGGCTTGAGGATGTCGAGCACGGCATCATTGAATGTGCGCTCGATCCGCGCCCGCGCCTCATGCCGGGTGCAGATGCTATCGGACGGGACGATCGTCTCGACCCAGCGGCCGATCAGCTTGTGATGCGCGGCCAGGGGTACGTCGAACATCGCCGGCACGTCGGGCGATATGCCGACCGCACGGCCTGGCAGGTCAGCCGAGGGGCGCGAGAGCAAGTCCATGGGGCGGCTGGAGCGGCTCGTGCGCCCTGCCCTCGTTCGGGACGAGAATGCGCGCATAGAGGGCTTTGTCCGGGTCGCTACAGACGGGTTTGGTAAAATCGGTTTGGTCGCCATCATGCTCGATCCATTCGAGAAGGGTTTTCCGGGGGGCGGCCGGGATGGCCGCGCTCTTCGGCGGCATGTCAGCCCTTGGTGCCGACGGCCCGCCGGTACTCGGTGACATGGTTGGTACCCGACACGCCGGCGTCGATGGCTTCGGCGTTGAGGATCGCGGGGTAGAGCGACGCGTGATAGGCGCGCAGGCCCTGGGGATCACTGGCGAGGTGCGGCGGGATCGGAAGATCGATCCCGTCATAGCGATAGACGCGGGTCAGATGGTTGATTTGCATTGGTGCCTCCCGGCAGATGGTGGTTGAAAGCTGGCGTGGGTCAGTCCCACAGGCTGGCCGGTTCACCCGGCGCAGGCTCTGCCGGCGGGGCGGCGGGCGCCTCGGCCCTCGGAGCCGCCGGCGGCGCGGCCTTGGCCGGTGCCGGCTTGGGCTTGGGCACGGCCTTTTTCGCGGCTTCAGCCGCCTCACGCTGCTCGGCCAGTTGATCGCCCAGCGCCTTGCGGGCCGCGATGAGCTCGCCCAGGGCGCCGCCCTCCCCCTTCGCGAGTTCGGCGTCGATTTCTGCGGCCGTGGCCGTGATCGATATCGGCCGGACCTCGCCGCCCTCTGGCTTGTGGGCGCTGCCCTCGGCCTTCCGGGGCATGATGGTCATGGTGACCGCGCCGTCCGGACCGGCGACGAGGTCGAGGCCGAGCGAATAGCGGGACAGCAGCGGCAACAGGCTGGTAATCAGCATCGGGATCAGTCCTTCTCGGAAAATGCGCGGGCGGCCGGCGGCGGGCTGTATTTGCCGTCGAGCGTGATCGCGCTGGGCAAGCGGCCGGCCCAGCTGAAGCCGGTGGCGTTCAACATGCCGTCGATGATTTTGTTGAGCGGCGCGTCGAGCAGCTTGGCAAAGGCCTTAGCTCCCATGTGATCGACGAGGCCGCATTCCTGCGCGATGAACTTGAGCTCATCCTTGCCGAAGCGGGAAAGGAACGCCTTATCGACCCGCCACACATCGCGCAGGCACGCGTCGAACGCCGCGGCAACATCAGGATCGCCTTCGACCGCCTGCATCAAGGCGGCGCGCCAGGCGTTGTGACGCTGCACGGTGGCAAGCCCGATGATCTTATCGGCCGTGACGGCGACCTTCGGCGCCGGTTTGGCGGGTGGCGCAACCTTGGCCGGCTTCGTCACGGAGGCGGCTGGCGCTGCCGGCGGCGCAGCGGCGGGGGTAACCACCTCATCAGCGGCCGGGACGGCGGCGCCCTTGGCGATCTTCTCGGGCTTGCCCTCAGCCTTGGCCACCGCTGCGGCCTCCGCTTCCGTCTTCAGCTGGAAGCAGCCGGGGTTCGTGCAATAGCCGTCGTCGACGTGCGTGGCGAACAGGGCACGCTGCGAGGCAGAGTTGAACGGACACGTCGTGCATTCCCCCTTGTCGAACTGCGCGCCGGCAAGGCTCTGCGTCACCCGCATCAGCAGCTCGCGCGTCTTCGCGACGCTGAGGCTGTTGATCAGGATCGTGTCGAGGGCCTTCTCCTGCTTGTCGTTCGGCACCGCCGCCAGCAGCTCGGCATGACCGACCTTGATCATGCGTTCGTCGAGCGCAGCTTTCACCCGCTCGGCAAGGTTCGCGAGGGCAAGGCGCCGATCGAGCTTGGACGGCGACCACGCCAGCCGTCGCGCCGCCTCGGCACGATCGCCCTGGCAGGCGGCGAGGACACGGACCGCGGCGTCGGCCTGCTCCGTCTCCGACGCATCATCGCGCTTGTCGTTCTCGTCGATCGCCGCTTCCAGCGCCTCCTGATCGGTCATCTCGCGGATCAGCACCGGCACATCGGCGTCGGCGCCGAGGGCCTCGCTCGCCGCCTTATAGCGCCGCTCACCCGCAACTATGCTGTATTCGCCCTCCGCGCCGGGAGCCGGGCGAATGAGCAACGGCTGGATGACGCCACGAAGGCGGATCGACGCGACAAGATCGTCATGCTTGGCCTGGTCGAAATAGCGGCGCGGATTCTGGCCGGGCTTGATGCGGGACAGCGACATGGTGGTCGCGAATTTTAGGACGGTGTCAGTCATGCGGATGGTCTCCTGTCGCGTTCGGTAAGGCAGTAGAATTCCGCGAATTCCGCCCAGGATTGCTTGCCGTCGCGCAGGTCAGCCAGATGCAGGCTCAGCTGCTCCAGCATGAGGTCGTAGGCGCCGATGGCGTTCGGATCGATCGCGCGAGCCGCCTGGCGAAGCATGTTGATGGCGTTGCCCCTCATGCCGCTGCCTCCCCGGTTGCCGGCGCGGCGCCGAACAAATTGAGGCGGATCCGAAGCACACGCGCGGATTGGCGGCGGCCGGGGGCGTCAGCCGGATATTTCCGGTCCATGTGGGCATTCATCTCGTGATCGTTTTCGAGATCGTCGAGCCAATCGCGCTCCCAATTGCTGAGCGGCTTGCGCATGTGCCCGAGCACGATGATCGGGCGAAACATGCTGCCCCGGAACCCGCCACATTTGCGGCAGAAGGCGGCGCCATTGATGTAGGTGCTTCGACCCTGGCGATGCCGCCCCCAAACATGATCGCACGCCAGGTCGCGCTGATATTTCTCGAAGGCCTGCTGCTCGGCCGCCGCGATCGTCTCGCCCTCGCCACGAATGAACGTACCGACGGGAAACGCTTCGAAGAACGGCACGGCTGGCACGAGCCCATGGCCCCACTGGACCATGCAGTCATCAGGCCATGCGCAGGTGGGCGTGTAATCGGGGTTGGAATGGAGCATGGACGAGAAGCGATGCTCCGGCGTCCCCGCGATGTGATGGGCGGCGATCTTCACCATACCAGCTCTCCGCGTTGGGCTTTGGCCTTCCGCGCGAGCCGACGCAGGTAATCGCCGAAGCTCTCGCTGCTGTCCTGCTCCAGCCACGCCTGATAGCGCTCCTGGCTACGCGTCAGCTTGGGCGGCTGGGGGCTGTTCTCGGCCATCCACTGCTTGCCCGCCGCCGTCACCGCAAACACATCATCGCCGCCGTAGAGCTCGTATTTGGCGCGCCGAATTTCCATCAGCCCGCGCGCGACGCCCTCCATGCAGATCGGATGATCCGTGGAGCCTTCGCCCGTGACGAAATAGTTGCGGTGCTGCTCGCCCCGGCCGAACTCATCGACGCCGAGCGAATGCTGGATCACATGCAGGAGGTCGTTCATGCCGCCACCGCCATCTGCTCGCGAAGGCGAGCGATGTATGCCATTTGCGAAGCATAGGCGCGCGCGACATCGCGCTCGCACAGATCGATGAGGCGGCGGACCGAACTGAGAGGAAACGGCTCGGTATCGCGAAGTCGGAGAGGTATCTCCGGACCGTCGTAATGGATCGCGGCTTCCGCCTTGGTGTAGATCCCAGCGTCGGCGATGTCAGTCGTGTAGCCGCGGCTGTCCGGACGGTACCAGCATTTCCGCTTGTTCGACCAGATCAGCCAGGCCGGATCATCATAGCGATCCATCCGGCCGGCGTATTTGAGCTGCGGCTTGGTGAAGAGGCGGTCGGTCATGCCGCGGCCCCAATCTGGGACCGCATCGGGACCGCAAAGGCCCCATCGTTCACCTGCTGTTCCGCGCTTTTGCTCGCGCTTTCGCACGGAAAGGCGGTGTTTAGACCCGGATCAACTGCCCTCCGAAGGCACCCGCGCAGGCCCAAAAAGTTTGAAAGCCAGACCCTATCATATTGACAAATATCAGGGGTGTTTTGCGCAGAATGCGCCGGAAACCCCGAAAATTCGGGCCTTCTTAGTAAAGGTTTGGTAAGCCATATGGTCTAGTGCCTGACCCTCATGTTGGGGGAATATTTCAGACTGGCGCTGATCGCCGCACTGGGCATTCTGCTGATCGCAGCCGCGATCACGGACCTGCGCGCGCGCATCATCTCCAACCGGCTGAACCTGGGTGTCGCCGCCCTGGCGCCACTATGGTGGATCGCCTGCGGCTTGCCGCTCTGGCCGGGCATGGCGGTGCAGTTGCTGGTCGGCCTGCTGGTCTTCGTCCTGTTCGCCGCGCTGTTCGCGTTCGGCATGATGGGCGGGGGCGATGTGAAGCTGCTTGGCGCGCTGGCGCTGTGGTTTCCGTGGCAGGCGGTGCTGACCCTGTTGACGCTGATGGCGATTCTGGGTGGGGCCGTGACGATCGTCACGGTGATCCACCACCGCCTCCGCCGGAAGCAGGGCCAACCCGAAATACCCTACGGTGTAGCCATATCGATCGCCGCCCTTTGGTTACTTGGCGAACGATATCTTAACCAATTTGCGTGATGATTGGGCCCCTGGGGGCAGGCCGCCCATTTGAGAAAGGCGAGTTTCGTCATGGATGCTAAGAAGATCGTGCTGCTGGTGGGGGCGCTAATCATAGCGGTCACTACAGCCTTGCTTGCGCGCAGCATGCTGAGTTCTTCATCTACGCCGCAGGTGAACGCGGCCGCAATGCCGAACGAGGCGGACCAGCCGCATGTTCTGGTGGCGACCAAGGCCCTGCCGGTGGGGACCATCCTGGACGCGGAAAGCTTCCGCTTCCAGCCCTGGCCCAAGGATCTGATCGAGGCCGCCTATTATCTCAAGGGCCAGGCCGATCCGCTCAAGCTTGCAGGCAGCGTCGTGCGCAACGCGATCACCGCCGGCCAGCCGCTGACCCAGGGCGCCGTCATCCGTCCGGGTGACCGCGGCTTCCTGGCCGCCGCGCTCGGCCCCGGCATGCGCGCCGTCACCGTGCCGGTCTCGGCCCAGAATGCGGTTGCCGGCTTCGTCTTCCCTGGCGACCGCATCGACCTGGTGCTGACCCAGACGGTTTCCGGCGGCGGCGATGGCGCCCCGCTCAAGGTTTCGGAAACGATCCTGCGCAACCTGCGCGTGCTCGCCACCGACCAGCGGACCGACGCCATGGGCCCCGATGGCAAGCCCGTCGTCCAGACCTATTCCAACGTCACGGTCGAAGTGACGCCCAAGATCGCCGAAAAGCTCGCCGTGTCGCAGACCATCGGCTCGCTGTCGCTGTCGCTGCGCTCGATCGCCGACACCGCATCGGACCTTGACGCGGCCATTGCCGGTTCCGACGTCGACCTGCCCGATGGCACCAATCCGGGTTCGGAAAAGTCGATCATTGCCAAGATCGCGGCCCGCCCGGTCGATCGCGGTTCCACCTATTCCACGGGCGCCGACGTGTCGCGCTACCAGCGCAGCAGCGTCCCGGCCAAGCCTAATGCCGGCATGCCCGCCATGGCAGCACCCGGTGGCGCACCGGTCGGCACGGCCGTTTTCAAGGGGCCGACCGTCCGCATTGCCCGCGGCACCAATGTGACCGAAGTTCCGGTCGGGGGGAAGTAAGATGAACGCTTACCAGATGCTCGCGCGGCACAAGGCGGCCCGTCCGCTCGCCGCTCCGGCGATCGCGCTCGGCCTGGCGCTTGCCATGGTCGTCGCGCCGACCACGGCGCTCAACGCCGCCCCCGCAGCCGATCAGGACAATGCGATCCTGATGTCGGTCGGCGGCAGCAAGGTCGTCAACCTGCCGGCCAAGATGTCGGACGTCGTCATCGCCAACCCCGACGTTGTCGATGTCCATGTCCGGACCAATAACCAGCTCTATCTGATCGCCAAGAAGCCGGGCGAAACCACCGTCTTCGTGACGGCCGGCAATGGCAAGGTGCTGTTTTCCGGCACGGTCCGCGTCGGCAACAACCTGACCACCATCGACGACATGCTGCGCCTGGCGATGCCGGGTGCCAATATCGCCGTCAACAAGATGAACGGCATGGTGCTGCTGACCGGCACGATCAAGGCGCCCGAGGACGCGGCCGAAGCCGAACGCCTGACCCAGGCCTTCGTCGGCAAGGAAACGACCGTCGTCAGCCGCCTGCTGATGGCGACCCCGCTTCAGGTCATGCTTCAGGTCAAGATCGCCGAAGTCAGCAAGGATGTCGGCCACAAGATCGGCACGAACTTCACCAGCCAGGACAATAGTGGCGGTAAATTGGGCGGCGTCATCGGTGGCGGCAGCCGTGATTTCGCCAGCTATGATTCGGCCAACAACAGCTGGTCGTTCACGACTCCCGTCGATGGCTCCTACAGCCTTGGCGGCGTCGCCCGCCTGTTCGGCATGGACATTGCCGGTGCGCTCGACCTCGCAGAATCCAGCGGCCTGGCCAGTACCCTGGCCCAGCCGAACCTGACCGCCCTGTCGGGCGAAACCGCCAGCTTCCTGGCCGGTGGCGAATATCCCTATACGGTCAATAACGGCCCCTCGTCGGGCAACAGCATCCAGTTCAAGCAATATGGCGTGCAACTGGCCTTCACCCCGACGGTTCTTGCCGACGGTCGCATCTCGCTGCGCGTCCGCCCGACCGTGTCGAGCCTCGACTTCAGCGTCAGCAGTTCGGTGCCCGCACTCAAGAGCCGTACCGCCGAAACCACCGTCGAACTGGGTTCAGGCCAGGCCTTCATGATCGCCGGCCTGCTCAACAATGAAGCCGCCAACAACGTCAACAAGGTGCCGGGCCTGGGCAATGTCCCGATCCTGGGCAGCCTGTTCAAGTCGCGCAGCTTCCAGCGCAACGAGACCGAGTTGGTGATCGTCGTGACCCCCTATCTGGTGAAGCCGGTCAACGCGTCCGACATTCGCCTGCCGACCGATGGCTTCCGCAACGCCAATGTCGGCCAGGGCCTGTTCCTGCAGCAGATGCATGACGGCGTCAGCGGAGCGCAGCCAAATATGCCGACCCGCGCACCCGGTTCGCCCGTGGCGCCCACGCCCGGCCCGCAGGCATCGATCGCGGCGCCCGCGCTGGCCGCCCGCGACGAAGATCGCTCGTCCGGCAAGTCGGGCGGCGCGACCCCCGGCTTCAGTTTCTGACGGAAGGACGAAAGACATGACTTCCACCTCCCGCAAGACCCTCGTCCGCCTCGGCGCCATCGCCCTGCTGGCGCTGCCATTGGCGGCCTGCTCGACCGACAGCGTCAATCGCGGCGTGGACTCGGTCCATCAGCCGGTCGTCAGCTATGCCAGCTACACGTTCGACGTGCAGGCCGGCGGCGCTCGCCTCGCGCCCGCCGAGGCCGCGCGCCTCGACGACTGGTTTGCCACGATCAAGCTTGGCTATGGCGACCAGGTCGCGATCGTCACTGACGCCGGCTATTACAGCCCCGATCTTGGCGAAGACATCGCCAATGTCGTCGCCCGCCATGGCATGCTGCTGGGCCAGGACAGTTCGGCCGCCGCCGGCTCCGCCCCCGAAGGCACCATCCGTCTGGTCGTCCGCCGCACCACCGCGTCGGTTCCCGGCTGCCCCGACTGGTCGAACAAGGCCGAAACGCCGATGAGCCTGGGCGCGTCGTCCAATTTCGGCTGCGGCGTGAACAGCAATCTGGCGGCAATGGTTGCCGATCCCGAAGATCTGGTTCGAGGCCAGAGCACGGACAGCGAATTGCGCACCGCGACCTCGAACCGCGCCATTTCCACCTATCGCGACAAGGCGCCGACCGGCTCGGGCGACCTCAAGCAGCTCTCGAACGGAGGCCAGTAAGATGAACGCACCCTGGAAACATGGTTCCGTGGGCCAGCGCGACCCCTTCCACGCCTTCGTCTGCGACGACCACAGCTTCGACCTGCTCCGTGCGGTCGCCTCCGAAATGGGCTGGGCACCGGAAAAGGTGAACAAGGGCGGCATGCGCAATGCGGTGCAGAGCCTGTCGATCACCGCCAGCCCGCAGATCCTGTTCGTCGACATGTCGGAAAGCGGCGATCCGCTGAACGACATCAACAGCCTCGCCGAAGTGTGCGAACCCGGCACCGTCGTGATCGCGGCGGGCCAGGTCAATGACGTGCGCCTTTATCGTGATCTGGTCGCCAGCGGCATCCAGGACTATCTGCTCAAGCCCTTCGGCGCAGACCAGTTGCGCGACGCACTGGCCCAGGCCCAGGCCGTCTTCCTCGCCCCGCGCGACGCCGGGCCGGAACGCCCGCACATGACGGTTGCCGTCGTCGGCACCCGTGGTGGCGTCGGCGCATCCAGCATGGCGACATCGCTCGCCTGGATGCTGAGCGAGAAGAAGAAGCGCCCGACCGCGCTGCTCGATCTCGACATCCATTTCGGCACCAATGCGCTGGCGATGGATCTGGAACCGGGCCGTGGCCTGACCGACGCGATCGAGAATCCCAGCCGCATCGACGGCCTGTTCATCGAGCGCGCCATGGTCCGCGCCAGCGACATGCTGGCCATCCTGTCGGCCGAAGCGCCGATCAACCAGCCGATGATGACCGACGGCGGCGCCTTCTACCAGTTGCTGGAGGAGTTCCGTCAGGCGTTCGAATGCAGCATCATCGATCTGCCGCGCAACATGCTGATCCAGCACACACACCTGATGACCGACGTCAATGTCGCGGTGGTGGTGACCGAACTCAGCCTGGCGGCGGCGCGCGACACGATCCGCATCCTGTCCTGGCTCAAGTCGAATGCACCGCAGGCCCGCATCCTGGTGGTCGCCAATCGCGTCCATCCCGGCGCACCGGAAATCAGCCGCAAGGATTTCGAACAGTCGATCGAACGCAAGGTCGATGTGATCGTGCCGTTCGACCTGCGCATCGCGGCCCAGGCCGCCAAGCTCGGCAAGACGCTGGCGGAAACCGCCAAGGGCAGCAAGGTCGGCGCCGCCTGCACCGCCATGATGGACGAAGTTCTGGGTCTGGCCGGCGATGAAGCCGATAATCCGGGCGCCAAGTCGGCAGCCAGGAAGGGGGATTCCCTGCTCGGCAAGATCGGCGACTTCAAGAGCATGATCCCGTCGCGCCGCAAGGACAAGGCGACGGCACTGGAAGGCTGACGCGCGGGCCGCTCCAGGGCGGCCGCGCACAGCCATATTCACGCACGGGGAACGGGCGAGCAATGGACGGCAATTTCCTTCTGATCTTGGTGTTGATCGCGACCATGCTTGGCCTGGTCGTGGTTGCCTTTGCCGGCCCCTCGCCCGACAAGGCGCAGAAACGCCGTGTCGCCCTGATCCGGGGCCGTCACAGCGATTCCACCGAGGCGATGATGGAAGCGCGCATGCGCAAGGCCATCTCCACTCGGGCGACCGGCAACGAAGCCAAGATGCTGGTCTCGCTGATCCCCAATCCGGAGAATCTGGCCAAGCGCATCCGCATGACCGGCAAGAAATGGACGCTCAGCCAATATATGACGTCCTGTGCGGTGGTCTTCCTGCTGACCACCCTGTTCCTGCTGATGCGCGGCTTTCCCTTCCTGCTCGCGCTGATGGTCGGGCTGGCGGCAGGCCTTGCCTTGCCGCATTTGTGGGTTGGCCGCCTGATCAACAAGCGGATCCATCAATTCAACGCCAAGTTCCCCGACGCGCTCGAACTGCTGACCCGCGGCCTGCGCTCGGGCCTGCCGGTCGGCGAGACGCTGGGCATCGTGTCGAGCGAAATCCCCGGCCCGGTCGGCGAGGAATTCAAGCTGATCACCGAACGGATCAAGATCGGCAAGAGCATGGACCAGGCGCTGCAGGAAACCGCCGATCGCCTGGGCACGCCGGAATTCCAGTTCTTCGTCATCACCCTGGCGATCCAGCGCGAAACCGGCGGCAACCTCGCCGAAACGCTGCAGAACCTCGCCACCGTGCTGCGCCAGCGCGCCCAGATGAAGCTCAAGATCCGCGCCATGTCGTCGGAATCCAAGGCGTCGGCCTATATCATCGGCGTCCTGCCTTTCCTCGTGTTCGGCATGATCTGCTACATCAACTTTGGCTATATGAGCCCCTTCTTCACCCCCGATCCGGCGGGCATTTTCGGGCTCTCGACCATGCAGGTCGTCGGCATTGGCGGCATGTGCTGGATGGCCATCGGCGCCTTCATCATGGCCCAGATGATCAACTTCGAGATTTGACGGGGAACGGATAGAGATATGGACGCCCCTACCCCCACCGGCACCCTGTTCGGCATGACCGCGACCGATTTCGGAACGCTGCTCGCCGCACTGGCCACGCTTGCCACCCTCTACGCGCTCTATGCGGTGATGACCGTGCGCGATCCGATGGCCAAGCGTGTCAAGGCGCTCAACGAACGCCGCGAACAGCTCAAGGCCGGCATCACCGCCTCGACCGCCAAGCGCCGCGCCAAGCTGGTCAACAAGAACCAGACGACCGACCAGATGCGGTCCTTCCTGACCAGCCTCAAGGTGCTGCAGGACGATCAGCTCAAGGACGCCCAGATCCGCCTGGCCCAGGCCGGCATCCGGTCCAAGGACTGGGCCGTCGCCGTCATCTTCGGCCGCATGATCATGCCGATCCTGATCGGCGGCACTGCTGCGATCCTGCTTTATGCCGTGGGCATCTATCCCGAATGGGGCGGCGCCAAGCGCTTCATGGCCTTCGCCGGCGCACTGCTGCTCGCCTACAAGGCCCCCGACCTCTTCATCGACAACAAGATCGCCAAGCGCTCCGCCGCGATCCGCAAGGGCCTGCCCGATGCGCTCGACCTGCTGGTCATCTGCGCCGAGGCCGGTCTGACCGTCGACGCCGCCTTCAGCCGCGTCGCCCGCGAACTGGGCCGCGCCTATCCCGAACTGGGCGACGAGTTCCAGTTGACGGCGATCGAGCTCAGCTTCCTTACCGAACGCCGCATGGCTTTCGAAAACCTCGCCACGCGCGTGAAGCTGGACGCGGTCAAGGGCGTGGTCACGACCATGATCCAGACCGAGAAATATGGCACGCCGCTCGCCTCCGCGCTGCGCGTGCTGTCGGCCGAGTTCCGCCATGAACGCATGATGCGCGCGGAAGAAAAGGCCGCCCGCCTCCCCGCGATCATGACCGTGCCGCTGATTCTCTTCATCCTGCCGACCCTGTTCGTCGTCATCCTGGGTCCGGCAGCCTGCTCGATCAGCACGGCTTTCTAAAAAATTTCAGGGCAAGGAGGGGGCGCTGCCGTAGCGTCCCCTCTTTCCGTTTCCGTAAACTGCAAGCGAAGCGCTGGCGCGCTGCATTTTCCTCCCTTATTCTCACCCTCAACCCAAAAGGAGAGGATCGCATCATGACCATCAAGACCGGCGCTCGCGTCGCCATCGCCGCTCTGGCCGCCTTCACCACCGCCCTGCCCGCCTATGCGGCCCAGCCCATCACCGGCCGCTGGTCGACCGTCGATGGCAAGGCGATCGTCCAGATCGCACCCTGCGGAAAGAGCATCTGCGGCAAGATCGAGAAGATCGTGAAGCCGACGCCCGGCCGTCCCCAGACCGACATCAAGAACCCCGATCCGGCGCTGCGCTCCAAGCCGCTGGTCGGCCTTGCCCTCCTGTCGGGCTTCAGCGATGCCGGCGATATCTGGAAGGGCACGATCTACGACCCGGAAAGCGGCAAGAGCTATACGTCCAAGGTCAGCCGCAATGGCGACGGCACGCTCAAGGTGCAGGGCTGCATCGCCTTCTTCTGCAAGACCCAGACCTGGACGCCGCTGCGCTGATCCCGCGCACAGCCTGGAAAACCGAAAGGGGCGCCAATGGCGCCCCTTTCCCTGTCAGCAGTTTCCCGTTCAATCCCCGGCATGTTCCATCGGCGTGAAGCGCTGCGACCAGAGCGCACCATAGATCGCCATCCACTGCACCACCGGCCCCAGTCCCTTCGTCCGCGCCGCGAACCAGGTTTCGCGCCCCGTCCGCCGGGCCGTCACCAGACCGGCGCGCTTGAGCTTGCCCATATGGCGCGACACCATCGGTTGCGACACGCCGGCCACGGCAGTCAGCGCGACAACATTCTGCTCCCCTTCGCGCACCAGATATTCCAGCAGGGCACGTCGCGTGCCGTCGGACAGCGCCTTGAAGAGTGAATCGCTGTTCGCTCCAAGATCGCCTCTGAATTTCACTTCCGTCATGCAAATTTCATAATCATCTGGTTATGAGTTGGTCAAGCGGAGGATGATTTTCGACTCGGCCGCGCCATTAACGAAAAAAAGTGCGAACCGCCTTCCCGCTGAGTCTTTTGAGTCACACCACCCGATGATGAGTCTCCCGCGACTCGCATGACTCAATATGTTGTGGCTACCCGCTTCGTTCTCCACCATCCTCGCAATCCTGACAGGGATGAGCGCTAAATCCCTGACCTTGACGGCAGACTCCTGAGGACTCAGTGCTGATGGACGAAACATATGGGGGTTGCACACATGGGTGTCATGGAACGCGTCGCACCGCGGCGGAAGAAGGCGGTTGCGCTCGCGCCGGCACCGGCGATCGAGGCAAACCGCCTGCTGCGCGGTGACTGTATCGCGGAAATGGCCAAGCTGCCCGACGGCTGCATCGACATGATCTTTGCCGATCCGCCTTATAATCTTCAGCTGGGCGGCGACCTGTTCCGCCCCGAGGGCGGCCGCGTCGATGCGGTCGACAATGACTGGGACAAGTTCGACACGCTCAGCAGCTATGACCGCTTCACCAAAGCGTGGCTGGCGCAGGCGCGCCGCATCCTCAAGCCCAATGGCACGATCTGGGTGATCGGCAGCTATCACAACATCTTCCGCGTCGGTGCTGCCTTGCAGGATGAGGGCTTCTGGATCCTCAACGACATCATCTGGCGCAAGGCGAACCCGATGCCCAATTTCAAGGGCACCCGCTTCACCAACGCGCATGAGACGCTGATCTGGGCCAGCCAGGGCGAGGACGCGAAGTACACGTTCAACTATAAGGCGATGAAGACGCTCAATGACGAGCTGCAGATGCGCTCCGACTGGGTGCTGCCGATCTGCGGCGGCCAGGAGCGGCTGAAGCGCAACGGCACCAAGGCGCATCCGACGCAGAAGCCGGAATCGCTGCTCTATCGGGTAATGCTGTCCTGCACCAAGCCGGGCGACATCGTGCTCGATCCCTTCTTCGGCACCGGCACCACCGGCGCCGTCGCCAAGCGCTTGGGCCGCCAGTGGATCGGCATCGAGCGCGAGCCCGACTATATCGAAGTTGCCGAGGAACGCATTGCCGAGGCGCTGCCGCTCGATGAATCCGCGCTCGCCATCATGCAGACCGCACGCCAGCAGCCCAAGGTCGCCTTCGGCACGCTGGTCGAAACCGGCTATCTTCAGCCCGGTTCGGTGGTGATGGACAGCAAGCGCCGCTGGAGCGCCACCGTGCGCGCCGATGGTTCGCTCGCCGTGGGCAGCGACACCGGTTCGATCCACAAGCTGGGCGCCACGCTTCAGGGCGCGCCAAGCTGCAATGGCTGGACCTTCTGGCATATCGAGAAGGCGGGCAAGCTCCACCCGATCGACACGCTGCGCCAGACCTATCTGCTCGCCAACGAGCCTTGATTTCCGTCCCCCGTTCGGGTTGAGGCAGCCATAGTTCTTCCAAGACATGGCCCCCACCCGTCCGGGGCGAACGGAGCTTTATGACCCTCTCCTCCATCCCCGCTGACGCCCGGCTCTACCTCAAGCCGATCTGGTTCGTGCCGAGCCCGATCGGCCTGGCGGATGGATCGGCGGCGCGGATGGGCAATGGGCTGATCTGGTTCCAGGCCTATGAACTGACGGCGCGCCATGCCGGCCGCCGCATCGCCCGCGAAACCATCCCGGTCGCCGCGTTCGAGGCGATCACCGCCACCCTGCCCGATCCGCTGGCCGAGCGTGCCCGCCAGCTCGCAACCAACATCTCCGCCCAGCGCGCGCCGCTCAGCCTTGGCGATCGCGTCATCCGCTTCGACGCGCCCCAGACGATGGCGATCCTCAACATCACGCCCGACAGCTTCTCCGACGGCGGCAAGCATATGACCGACCCGCAGGCCGCGGCCGATGCCGGCTTTGCCATGGCGGCGGCCGGCGCCGCGCTGATCGATGTCGGCGGCGAATCCACCCGGCCCAAGGCACCCAAGCTCTGGGAAGGCGACGAGATCGCCCGGATCGTGCCAGTGATCGAGAAACTGGCCGCAGCCGGCGTCGCCATGTCGGTCGACACGCGCAAGGCGGCGGTGATGGAGGCGGCGCTGGCCGCCGGCGCCCATGTCATCAACGATGTCAGCGCGCTGGAACATGATCCCCGCAGCCTGGAGGTCGCGGCCCGCGCCGGCTGTCCGGTGATCCTGATGCACGCCCCTTCCGCCGGTGACGATCCGCACGACAATCCCAACGGCTATGCCGATGTCGTCACCGACGTATTCGACTATCTCGACGCCCGCATCGCCGCCTGCCTCGACGCCGGCATCGCGCGCGAGAAGATCATGGTCGATCCGGGCCTGGGCTTCGGCAAGAGCCTGGCGGACAATCTGGCGCTGGTGAACGGCCTCGCCACCTTCCAGGGGCTGGGCGTGCCGCTGCTCTTTGCCGGCAGCCGCAAGCGCCTGATCGGCGCCCTGTCGAACGAAGCACCGGCGCCAGACCGACTCGGCGGCTCGGTCGCCCTCGCCTTCCACGCGGCGCAACTGGGCGCGCAGATGGTGCGCGTCCATGACGTCAAGGAAAGCGTCCAGGCGCTCCATCTGTGGCGGGGCCTGGCCGATGCGGGGCTGAGCGCGGTCTGACACCGCGCCCGGTCGCCCTTATTCGCTCAGAATGAACTCCACGCCCGCCATGGCGTGGATTTCGGTGCAGTCGTAGATCGGCAGCACATTGGCCTTCACGTCGACGATCATCTCCAGTTCGGTGCAGGCCAGCACAACCGCCTGCACATCCTCCTTGGCGATGTCGGTCAGTTCCGACTTCATGAAACGCTCGGAATCGCGGTTGATCTTGCCGACGGTCAGTTCGTCATAGACGATCCGGTCGATCCGCTCGGCCAGCGCGACATCGGCCGGCAGCAGCGACACGCCGTGCGACACCAGCCGCTGGCGATAATATTTCTCGGTCATCACGTTGCGCGTGCCGATCAGGGCGGCGCGATCGATCCGGTCGGCCTTCATCCGCGTGCCGACGACATCGGCGATGTGGATGATGGGAATGGCGATGCTCGCCTGGATCCGGTCATAGATGCGGTGCATGCTATTGGCACAGATCAGCAGCGCTTCGGCCCCGCCCTGTTCCAGCCGCTGGGCCGCGCCGATCAGATGGCCCGATGCGCAATCCCAGTCTTCCTGCGTGATGCAGCCGGAAACCTGTGCGAAATCAAGGCTCTCGATCAGCAGCCGCGCACTGTGCTGGCCACCCTTGGCCCGGTGGATCGCCTGGTTGATGATCTCATAATAGCGGGCGGTGGACGTCCAGCTGAGACCACCAATCAGACCAAGTTTACGCATGTCGCTCCCAATATGGGGGCGCCTGTCCGGCCCCGTGCGGGCCGGGCATGTCGGTGCCCCAGCCCTTCTTTTACGAAAGATGCCGGCTTCGACAAGTCAGGACGATCTACCCGCCCCGTCGACGGGGCGATCCGGCGCGGGTGGATCGGGTCTCTTTAGTGGGCCAGCGCCTTGACGATCTCCTCGACCATCTTCTTGGCGTCGGCCAGCAGCATCATGGTATTGTCCATATAGAAGACCTCATTGTCGACGCCGGCATAGCCGGCCCCGCCCATGGAGCGCTTCACGAACAGCACCGACTTGGCGTTGGCGACGTCCAGGATCGGCATGCCATAGATGGGCGACGTCTTGTCGGTCTTGGCCGCCGGATTGGTCACGTCATTGGCGCCGATGACGAAGGCGACGTCGGCCTGGCCGAATTCGCTGTTGATGTCCTCCAACTCGAACACCTCGTCATACGGCACGTTCGCTTCGGCCAGCAGCACGTTCATATGGCCGGGCATGCGCCCTGCGACCGGATGGATCGCATATTTGACGTTCACGCCTTCCTTCTTCAGCAGGTCGGCCATTTCGCGCAGCGCATGCTGCGCCTGGCTGACCGCCATGCCGTATCCGGGCACGATGATGACATTGTCCGCCTGGCTCATCAGGAAGGCCGCATCCTCGGCGCTGCCGCGCTTGTAGGGACGGTCGACCGCTGCCGCGCCGCCGCCCGACGGGCCGGCTTCCGCGCCGAAGCCGCCAGCGATCACGCTGATGAAGCTGCGGTTCATCGCCTTGCACATGATGTAGGACAGGATCGCGCCGGAACTGCCCACCAGCGCGCCGGTGATGATCATCGCCGTATTGCCCAGGGTGAAGCCCATGGCGGCGGCGGCCCAGCCCGAATAGCTGTTCAGCATCGACACCACGACCGGCATGTCCGCGCCGCCGATCGGGATGATCAGCAGGAAGCCGATGACGAAGCTCAGCGCCGTCACGGTCCAGAAGATCCAGGGCGACTGGTCGGTCACGAAATAGGCGATCAGGCCCAGGATCGCCGCCAGCGTCGCCAGATTGATGACATGGCGGCCCGGCAGCATGATCGGCTTGCCCGACATATTGCCGTTCAGTTTCAGGAAGGCGATGACCGACCCCGAGAAGGTGATCGCGCCGATCGCGACGCCCAGCCCCATCTCGATGCGGCTGGCATTGTGGATCTCGTTCGTCAGCGGATCGAGAATGCCGAACGCGCCGGGATTGAGATAGGCGGCCGCGCCGACCAGCACGGCGGCTAGGCCGACCAGCGAGTGGAAGGCCGCAACCAGCTGCGGCATCGCCGTCATCTCGATGCGACGGGCGATGATGAAGCCGATGCCGCCGCCGATGGCGATGGCGCCCAGGATTTCGGGCAGGCTCAGCACATCATGGGTATAGAGGGTCGTGACCACGGCAATCGCCATGCCGACCATGCCCATGCGGTTGCCGCGACGGCTGGTCGACGGGCTCGACAGGCCGCGCAGCGCCAGGATGAAGAGGACGCCGGAAACCAGATAGGCCAGCGCTACGAAGGGCGAGACGGGCGCAAGCTCGTGCATCACTTGCGCTCCTTCTTCTTGTACATGGCCAGCATGCGTTCGGTCACGGCAAAGCCGCCGAAGATGTTGACCGATGCAAAGACCACCGCGACCAGCCCCAGCAGCTTGGCCGCCAGGCTACCGGCCTCCGCCGACGCGACCAGCGCGCCGACGATGATGACCGACGAAATGGCGTTGGTAACCGCCATCAGCGGCGTGTGCAGCGCGGGCGTCACCGACCAGACCACATAATAGCCGACGAAGCACGCCAGCACGAAAATCGACAGGATGGCAATGAAGTCCATTCTAGTCCTCCCCACTTGTTTCGACTGCCCTGGCCAGGATCGCGGCTACGGCATTGTCCCTATCATTCATGATTGCGGCGGCCGGCAGACGCAGAACGGACAATCCCCGTTCCGCAAACCAGCAGTCGCGCTGCTCATCCCTCATCGGCGCATCCCCTCTTGCATGCGCTTCGCCGTCCACCTCGATCACCAGCCGCACCTCATGGCAGTAAAAGTCTGCCACATAGGGACCGGACGGGTGCTGACGGCGAAATTTCAGACCTTGCGGCCTTTGCCTCAATATCTGCCAGAGCAGGACTTCCGGCTTCGACATCGCCTTGCGCAACTGCCGTGCCCTGTTCGCCTGCCCTTGCAGCACGTCATCCTCCCCTGGAAGGGGAGGTGGCTGGCGAAGCCAGACGGAGGGGTGTCCCTCTCATGACAGGGCGATACCCCTCCACCAGCCTGCGGCTGGTCCCCCTCCCCTTGCAGGGGAGGATGGGGACCATGGCCCGCATCAGCTTGCCAGCAGCCGTTCGTTGACGACCTTGCCCCCCTGGGTCAGGCGGATGGCGTTGCCGATTTCCTCGTCCAGCACCGGCGCGTTCTTGTCCTTGTCCCAGAAGGCGGACAGGAAATTATAGAGATTGCGCGAGAACAGGGCGGAGGTGTCGGCGGCCAGGCGGCTGGGCACGTTGCGATGGCCCACGATCTTGACGCCGTGGCGCACGACCACTTCGCCGGCGACCGCGCCCTCGACATTGCCGCCCTGCTCGACCGCCAGGTCGACGATCACGCTGCCCGGCTTCATCGATGCGATCTGCGCGTCGCTGATCAGGCGCGGCGCAGGCCGGCCAGGGATCAGCGCGGTGGTGATGACGATGTCCTGCTTGGCAATGTGCGACGACACCAGCTCGGCCTGGGCCGCCTTATATTCGTCGGACATTTCCGTGGCATAGCCACCGGTGCCTTCCCCCTCGATGCCGGCCACCTTCTCCACGAAGATCGCCTTGGCGCCGAGCGATTCGATCTGCTCCTTGGTCGCGGCGCGCACGTCGGTGGCGCTCACCTGCGCGCCCAGCCGCCGCGCGGTGGCGATCGCCTGAAGGCCGGCCACGCCCACGCCCATGACGAAGCATTTGGCCGCCGACACGGTGCCCGCCGCCGTCATCATCATCGGGAAAGCACGGTCATATTCGGCCGCCGCGTCCAGCACGGCCTTGTATCCCGACAGGTTCGACTGCGACGACAAGATGTCCATCGACTGCGCACGGGTGATGCGCGGCATGAATTCCATCGCCAGTGCCTCATAGCCACCGGCCGCATAGGCATCGACCCGCGCCCGCTCGCCGAACGGGTTGAGGCCCGCGACGATCCACGCCCCCGCCGCAGCGCCACCAAGGCTGGCCGGATCGGGGCCTTGCACGCCCAACAGGATATCGGCACCCGCCAGCGTCGCGGCACGATCGCCAACGCTGGCACCGGCCGTAACATAGGCGTCGTCGGCAATCGACGCCGTCGCGCCAGCGCCGGCCTCGACAGCCACGCTTGCGCCCAGCGCGATGAATTTCTTCACGGTCTCGGGCGTACCGGCCACGCGCCGTTCGCCCGCAGCCTGTTCCTTCAATATCGCAATTTTCATTATATCAGCATCCCCCTCCTATAGCGTCGACATGGCTCAGCTGGAGATCAGCAGCACGACAATCGCGGCGACGATGAGGCAGGCAATGGTGCCCCACTTCACGAAGCCGACAAACCCTTCATAGGTCTGGGTTGCGCTCTGGATGTTCCCGTCAGAAGCCATATCCGTTCCCCTAGTTATTACATCGTTGTGCAACCTCTTATCCTGTCCCCCCACCCCCCTCAAGCCGTAGGGGCACAAGAAAATCTTTACAGGTTAAGGGCGCTTTTACCCCCGGCGCCTAGGATGACCTCCTGTTTGCACAAGAGGGGTCCAGATGGTTCGCGAAGGCGTTCCCTTGCTGATGTTGATCGACGACGAGCCCGCGCAGCGCCGGCTGGTGGCCGCGCTGGCCGCGCGCGCGGGATGGCGGACCATCTTCGCCAGCGATGCCGAAACCGCCCTGGCCACGCTCGGCACGCAGGACGGCATGCAGCTCGACGCGGTCCTGATCGATCAATGGAGTCCGGATTTCGATCCGGCCGACCTGATCGGCGACATCCATGCGCAGCGCCCCGCCCTGCCGATCCTGGTGCTGACCGCGCATAACAGCGTCGCCGTCGCGGTGCAGGCGATGCGCGCGGGCGCCACCGACTATCTCTCCAAGCCGATCGCACCCGAACGGCTGCTCGCCGCGCTCAACGCCACGCTGGAGGGCAATGTGCGCGGCGAACTGCGCCCGCTCACAGAGAAGATCAGCGCCCCGCTGGCGTTCGAGGATGTCGTCGGCGCCGCGCCCCAGTTCCGCACTGCCCTGGCCATCGCGGCCAAGGCCGCGCGCGCCCGCGTGCCGGTGCTGATCGAGGGCGAAAGCGGTGTCGGCAAGGATGTCGTCGCCCGCGCCATCCACGCCGCCTCGCCGCGCCACAAGCAGGCGATGGTGACCGTCAATTGCGGCGCGATCCCCGCCAACCTCGTCGAATCAGAACTGTTCGGTCATGAACGCGGCGCCTTCACCGGTGCCTTTGACCGCCATGTCGGCAAATTCCTGTCGGCCGACATGGGCACCATCTTCCTCGACGAAGTCAGCGAAATGCCGCTCGATGCGCAGGTCAAGCTGCTGCGCGTGCTTCAGGATGGCGAGGTGCAGCCGATCGGCGCGCGCCGCCCCGTCCATGTCGATGTCCGCATCATCGCCGCCACCAACAAGAAGCTCAGCGACGAGATCGAGGCCGGCCGGTTCCGCGAGGATCTCTATTATCGCCTGAACGTCGTCCAGTTGACCGTGCCCCCATTGCGGGAGCGTATGGGCGACATTCCCGCCCTGTGCCGCCATCTCCTCGCCCGCATCGCGACCCAGCCGGGTCTGCGGGGCCTGGGCCTCACCGACGATGCGCTGGCGCTGCTGATGCAGCATGACTGGCCGGGCAATGTCCGCCAGCTCCAGAACGCGTTGTTCCGCGCTGCCGTGCTGTGCGAGGGCGATGCGCTGACCCCGCATGACTTCCCGCAGGTCGCCGCCCATATCCTGTCGCGCGGCGCCAGCGGTCCGCGCCAGCGCGCCGCCGCCACGCCACCGCGTGAAGCCGCCGGCATCACCCTGTTCGAAGGCGACGGCCATGTCCGCCAGCTCGCCGAGATCGAGGCCGACGTCATCCGCCTGGCCATCGGCCATTATCGCGGCCGCATGACCGAAGTCGCCCGCCGGCTAGGGATCGGCCGCTCGACCCTCTATCGCAAGCTCGCCGAACTCGGCATCGACAACGCCGCCTGATCGCGGGACCGGGCGCCCTGCGGCTGGGGCATATTGTCGCGGGGGTTCCGCTACGGCGTTGAATTATCCCCGCGCCTATGCTTTTGAACGGGGCATGAAAGCGCCCCTCCTCGCCGCCTGCTCTCCCCTCTTGCTGCTGGTCGCCTGTGGCCGCGCCGAACCGGTCGCGGACATGCCGAGCCAGGAGGAACTGGCCGCCGCCGCCAATGCGGCCGCTGCCAATGCGCTGGCCAACGCGCAGAAGGATGATGCCGGCGACAGCCGCAACTATGTGAATATCGACCATGGCTATTCCGTCACCATGCCCGAAGGCTGGATGAAGGATGGCGAAGCCAGCAATGCCGATGGCGTCGTCTATCAGGATCCCGGCGCGGGGGCCGATGTCCGCGTCTTCTGGCAGAAGAATGACAATGACCAGACGCTGCAGCAGATTGTCGAGGCGCTGTCCGACGGCGCGGAGGGCGTGGACGGCGATTTCATCGGCGAGAATGAATATCGCGGCACCGCCAATGACGGCGAAGGCAATAATGTCGCGCTGCGCCTGCTGAAACAGCCTGACGGCGCGATCGTCACCGCCACCTTCGTCTATCCCGAAATGCTGAGCGAACAATATCAGCCGATCGCACAGGCCCTGCTCGACAGCCTGCGCATCTTCGCGCCCAAGGCCCAGACGCCGGAGGGCGCAAGCGCCACGGCCACGCCCGCACCGGCCGCCAACGCCAGCAACTGACCGGCGGCTTTCGGCGCGGTCGTTCGTTTCCGTCCGCGTCGATCATTCCGAACCGCTGCCAGGAAGCCCAGCCCCTTGCCC
>NZ_NOIW01000043.1:0-43197 GCF_002708645.1 Sphingobium sp. IP1 | reverse complement strand
CGTTGCGTGTCGCCAAGGCGCGATACAAGAATTGGGACCGGTGCGACCTTACCTATGTCGAGATGGACGCAGGCACGGCGGTCGCCGGCGTGACGACGCAGAGCAAATGCCCCTCGCCCGAGGTCGAATGGTGCCGGGACGCCATCCCGATGGGCCAGGCCCGCGCCGTCGTCGTCAATGCCGGCAACGCCAACGCCTTCACTGGCCATCGCAGCCGCGCCGCCGTGGAGGCGATCGCGGCCAAGGTCGCCAATCACCTGTCCTGCCAGCCGTCCGACATCTTCGTCTCCTCGACCGGCGTGATCGGCGTGCCGCTGCCGATCGACAAGGCCGAGGCAGGCCTGGACGCCGCCTTCGCCGCCGCGCCCTGCGGCTGGGAGGATGCGGCCAACACGATCGGCACCACCGACACCTATGCCAAGGGCGCTCATGTCTCCGCGATGATCGGCGACACTCGCGTCGATCTGGTCGGCATCATCAAGGGATCGGGCATGATCGCGCCCGACATGGCGACGATGCTCGGCTATATCTTCACCGACGCCGCGATCGATCCGGCGCTGCTGCAGCAGATGCTGTCGGCTGCCAACAAGCGGACCTTCTCCTGTATCACCGTCGACAGCGACACCTCGACCAGCGACACGGTGCTGGCCTTCGCGACCGGCAAGGCCGGCAATGCCCCGCTCGCGTCGATGGAAGATGCCGGCGCCGACGCCTTCGCCGCCGCGCTCTCCGACCTCTGCCGCCAACTCGCCCATCTGGTCGTGCGCGACGGCGAAGGCGCCAGCAAGTTCATCGAAATCACGGTCGAGGGCGCCGAGAGCGATGCCAGCGCCCATCGCATTGCCCTTTCGATCGCCAATTCGCCGCTGGTGAAGACCGCGATCGCCGGCGAGGACGCCAATTGGGGTCGCGTCGTCATGGCTGTCGGCAAGGCGGGCGAACCGGCCGAGCGCGACAAGCTGGCGATCCGCTTCGGCGCGACGCAGGTCGCCGCCGGCGGCCTGGCGCTCGACGGCTATGACGAGGCGCCGGTGGCCGCGCATCTCAAGGGGCAGGATATCGTCATCGGCGTCGATATCGGCCTGGGCGAAGGCCGCGCCACGGTGTGGACCTGCGACCTGACCCATGGCTATATCTCGATCAACGCGGACTATCGCAGCTAAGGGGGCCGGCGCATGATGGTGGAACTGCATGATCCCGTCGTCGCGCTGATGCGACAGGTGGGGCGCGACATCGTCATGCCCCGCTACCAGAATCTGGCGGCGGAAGAGATTAGCGAGAAGGCGGCGAACGACTTCGTCACCATCGCCGACAAGGAAAGCGAAATCCGGCTGGCCGAAGGACTAACGTCGATCCTGCCCGAAGCCGGCGTTATCGGCGAAGAGGCCTGCGCGGCCGACCCATCAATCCTCGACCGCGCCGGCGACGGCCTCAACTGGATCATCGATCCAATCGACGGCACGGGCAATTTCGCGTCGGGCAAGCCGCCCTTCGGCATCATGATCGCGCTGGCCGACAATGGCGCCACTTTGGCCGGCTGGATCCTCGATCCACTGACCGGGCGGCTATGCCATGCGACCTTGGGCGGCGGCAGCCATGTCGATGGCGAACGGATCATGGCGAAGGAGAGCACCGGCGACCTGCCGATCGCAGCCATCTCCACCATCTTCATGGAAGCCGAGGAACGGGCCGAGATGGAGCGCAAGTCGCAGGCCATTTTCACCATGGTGGACATTCCCCGCTGCGCCGCCGAGCAATATCCCCGGCTAGTTCTGGGGCAGAATGACGTGTCGATCTTTGCGCGCGTGCTGCCTTGGGACCATGCGGCCGGCACCCTGTTTGTCAATGAGGCGGGGGGCTGCTGCCAGCGGCTCGACGGCAGCGCCTATCGGGTCGGTGAACAGCGCCGGGGCCTGATGGGCGCGTCCTCGCCGCGCCTGTGGGATCTGGCGGCCAAGACCTATTACGCCTGACCCAAGGAAGACCGACTATGCTGACGATCTGGGGCCGCCTCAATTCGCATAATGTGAAGAAGGTCGCCTGGTTCGCGCAGGAAATTGGCCTGCCCTTCATACGCCATGATGTCGGCATGGAACATGGCATGTCCGACGCCTATCTGGCGATGAACCCCAATCGCCTGATCCCGACGATCGAGGATGGCGATGTCATACTGTGGGAATCCAACGCGATTCTGCGCTATCTCGCCCATCGCTACGCCCCGGAGGAGATCTATCCTGCCGACCCGGCTTTGCGGGCACAGGGCGACAAATGGATGGACTGGCAATTCAGCTTTGCCGACGCCCAGCGCGACGCCTTCATCCAGCTGGTCCGACGCCAAGATGGACAGCGAAATTTACAGGTCATCGAGAAGTCGGCGCAGGCGTCGGGTGCGACGATGGCGATCCTCGACCGGGCGCTGGCCGATCAACAATGGCTTTCGGGTGTCAATTTCGGTGTCGCGGATGTGCCGATGGGCGTCTACGCCCACACCTATTTCACGCTCGACATGGCGCGACCGGACCTGCCGCATCTGCGCGCCTGGTATGACCGGCTGCGCGAGAGGCCGGCTTATGCCGAACTGGTGATGATCCCGCTCAGCTAACAAAAAAGGGACGGCAGCCGGGCTGTCGTCCCATTTTAGATTTACCAGCGACTTAGAGGACGCTTTCGATCCAGCCCTTGAGCGCGCTCTTGGGTGCGGCGCCGACCTTGGTCGCGGCGACTTCGCCATTCTTGAACAGGATCATCGTCGGGATGCCGCGCACGCCATACTGGCCCGGCGCATCGGGATTTTCGTCGATGTTGATCTTGGCGATCGTGACCTTGTCGGCCAGTTCCTCGCTAATCTCTTCCAGAGCCGGGCCGATCATCTTGCACGGGCCGCACCATTCGGCCCAGAAGTCGACAAGCACGGGCTTGTCGGCGTCGATCACGTCCTGCTTGAAGCTGACATCGGTAACTGCCTTGGTGGCCATAACTGCAAACTCCTTAAGTTGGTCGATATCTAGGATGGCTGCGCCCGTGGCTCAACGGGTCACAGCAGCAAATATTGCTGCGCGGGCGAAAAGCCCGGCTTGTAGGGCGCCAGTTGCGCCGCCGTCAGCGCAATGAGCCGTGCCGCGCTGGTATAGAGCAGGGCCGCTTCCACCGTGCGGCCGGGGAAGATCACTTCCAGCGCAGCGACATAGGCGGCCATCTGCCGGACGTGGGCGACCGGTACTTCCTCCGCATCGCGCGGTGTCATCCGCCCGGTCTTGAAATCGACCAGTTGGACCCGGTCCGCCTCGACCCGCAGTCGGTCGACGGTGCCGGCAATCACCGCTTCGCCGACCACCGCGGCGATCGGCGCTTCGGCCAGCGCGCCCGGCGCGAACAGGGCGGCGAAATGTGGATCCTCGATCACCCGCAGCGCATGATCGATCACATCCCGGCGCAGAGTGGCATCCCCTGCCCCCTGCTGCTCCAGCCAGCGTTCCGCCCCCTCGCGACGCCGCTCGGCCGGCAGGTCCGGCAGGCGCTGGAACAGGGCATGGAGCCAGCGACCGCGCTCGGCTGCCTGGCGCATCGCGGCGGTGGGCGGCGGATTGGGCACGTCATCCTCGACCGGCGCGGAGGGCGCCAGTGGCCGGGGTGGACGCTGTTCCGCCGGCGCCTGCGCGCGCAGCCAGTCCGGCTCGACCACCACAGGCTTGTCTTCGGCGCTTTCCAGCTGCGTGGCCTTGGGCGTCAACGCCTCGGTCCCGCGCCAGCGACGGCGGGCGCCCCAGAGCGGGTCAGCCTCCCAGTCGCACCCCATGTCGACCATCGCTGCATCGACCGCGCCATACCAGCTTTGCGGCTTGACCTCGCCCTTGGCCCTTGGCCCGAGCGATCCGGCGACGATCAGTTTCTCCTCGGCACGGGTCAGCGCGACATAAAGCAGACGCCAATGCTCCTCGCGCTCGATCGCGGCGGCATCGGCCGCGACGTCGCCGATCGGCCCGATCCGTTCGCCCTTGCGCGGGGCCAGTATCGGCAGCCCGTTCCATTCAAGCGAATCCATGCGGTTGCCGGCGTCGGGATCAAGACAGGCATCGGCGAGAATGACGATTGGCGCCTGCAATCCCTTGGCGCCATGCACGGTCAGCAGCCGCAGCGCATCACCCTGCGCCGCCGCATCGCGGACGATTTCGACTTCGCCGCGATCGAACCAGTCGAGGAAGCGCTGGAGCGAGGGATGGTCGTCCGCCTCAAAGCCGAGCGCGGCGTTCAGCAATTCCTCGATCGGGTCTGCCGCTTCCGCGCCCAGCCGCTCGATCAGCCGGCGGCGCCCGTCCATCGGGCCGGACAGGATCGCCTCCAGATAGCGATAGGGGGTGGTGAAGTCCGCCTGCCCCAGCAATTGGCGCAGCGGCAGCAATTGCGCGTCGTCCAGCCGCTGGAGCAGATGGCGCCACAGGCCACCCTTGCGCCCGATCGCCCGCTCCATCAGTTCGTCCTGGGTCCAGCCGATCAGCGGCGACACCAGCAGGGCGGCCAGGTTCAGGTCATCGTCGGGCTGCGTGGCAAAGCGCAGCGCGGCCAGCAGGTCGCGCACCGCCAGTGGCGCATTGAGGCGCAGGCGGTCTATCCCCGCAACCGCGACCTTTTCCTCATAGAGACGGGCGACGATCAGCCGCGCAAGTTCGCTGCGGCGGCGGACCAGGATCATGATGTCGCCAGGGCGGACCGGGCGCCCACGCGCCTCCAGCATCATCTTGTCGTCGATCCATTGCCGGATCTGGCGCGCGATCTTGCCGGCCAGTTCCCGTTCCTGATCGGCGACCCAATCCTCCTCGCCCTCGACCTCGTCGGCCAGGCCCGCGATCGTCGGCTTCCACAGCAGCACCTCGCCCGGATGCCGATTGGCGCTGATATGCCGCACCTCGCCATCGGACAGGCCCAGCGACTGCGCCCGCAAGGTGGCGATCGTCCGGTCGACCAGGTCGAGCACCGGCGGGGTCGAGCGAAAACTGCGATCGAGCGACAGGTCGTGGAAGGCATGACCGGCCATATCGGCATGGCGGGCGAACACCATCTGCGCGGCGGCGAACGCCTGCGGGCTGGTGCCCTGGAAACCGAAGATCGCCTGCTTGAAATCGCCCACGGTGAAGATGGTGCGAACCTTGTCGGCCTTGGCACCGTCACCGGCGAAGAACTCGGCGGCCAGCGCACCGACGATCGCCCATTGGTGGACGTTGGTGTCCTGCGCTTCGTCGACCAGGATATGGTCGATCCGCTGGTCCAGCTTGTAGCGTATCCATTCGGCGATCCCCTCCTTCTGGAGCAGGGACGCCGTGCGCGCGATCAGGTCGTCGAAATCGACCGCACCGGCGAGCCGCTTGGCCTCGTCATAGGCGCGGGCATAGGCGCGCCCGGCATGGAGCGCGCGGGCCAGCAACGCAGCATAATCGGCCTGCAGCTTGACGCCGATCAGTTCGGCGCAACGGGCATGGAGGCGCGCGGTCGCCTCGCCATAGCCGTCGATCGGCGGCACCCAGCCCTTGGCGGAGATGAGGTCGCCATCCGCCTTCGCCCAGGCGCCGTGCAGGTCGGTCAGGGTTGCGGCACGCGCGGCGGGATCGCGGCCGCGCCAGGCGGCGATCCGGTCGCAGCGCTCCAGTGCCCGCCCCGTGCCCCAGTCGGCATTGGCCTGCGCCACCCAGGCAAGGTTGCGCATGTCGAACATGTCGTCGCTGCACTGATCCGCCAGCCAGGCGTCGATATCGCCTTCGGGCAGGCCCAGTTCGCGCGCCAGCCAGGGACCGATATCGCCGGGTAGCTCTGTCAGTGCGGAGAGGCGCGCGGCACAGCGCAGCAGGAAAGTCTCGGCCGCCCCCTCTCCCAGTCGCAGGCTCAAAGCCTGCAACGCGTCGATCAGGTCGCCATCGCCCAGTTCCTCGGCGCGGATGACCATGTCGGCCAGCGTCTGGCGGGCCAGCACACCCTGTTCGCGTGCGTCGAGCGGGCGGAAGCCGGGGGCCAGGTCCGCCTCCAGCGGGAAGGAGGCAAGCAATTGCTGGCAGAAGCCATGAATAGTCTGGATGCGCAGGCCGCCACCGGTCGATTCCAGCACTTCGGCGAACAGGCGGCGGGCGCGGTCGCGCGCTTCCGGCCCGCTTTCCTCGCCCAGCGCTTCCAGATCGTTGAACAGGTCGCGTTCCTCGGCCTGCACCCAGGTGGCGAGCCGATCATGGATGCGGTCGGCCATTTCCGCCGCGCCGGCCTTGGTAAAGGTCAGGCAGAGGATATTTTCGGGACGCACCCCCTGCAACAGCAGGCGGAAGACGCGCGCGGTCAGCACATGGGTCTTGCCGGTGCCGGCGGAGGCCGACAGCCAGACATGGGCGTCGGGCGCAGCGGCCAGCGCCTGCGCGCCGGCCAGCGGTTGCAAAGGGCTGGAGCCTTTAGCCATCGTCGCGCCCATACCATTCCTCCAGCCGCATCAGCTGGTCATAATCGCCATAATTGGCCACTTCCGGATTGACCTGCGCGGCGAAGGGCGCGGCGCCCGTCAGCCAGGTTTCGGCCGCGTCGCGGAACTGGTCGTAGACGAAGGCGGTGAAATCGGCGGTGATGACCTTGTCACGCTTGCCCATCGGATCGACCGGGCTCTCGCGATAGCCGAAAGCGTCGCCCTTCTTGGCCAGCGACCAATATTCGAAACTGCCCGCCACCCGCGCGCCGGCCACGCCGGGAAAGGCGCCATCGGCGGATTCTGCAATCAAACCCAGCAGGCCCAATTGCAGCGCGTAGCCGCCGCGCACCTGCCGCGCGCTGGGCGGCTTGCCGGTCTTGTAATCGACGATGCCGATGCTGCCATCGGGCATCCGGTCGATGCGATCGGCCTTGCCGGTCAGCAGCACGCCGGCAATCTCTGCCTTCCCTTCCGTCTCCACAGCCAGGATATGGCGGCCCGCGGACTGATCCTTCGCCACTTCGGCCGCGATCCAGCGGATCGCCTCGATCAGGCGCGGCTGCCACAGGGCGCGGAGCAGCGGATGAACATCGGGCCGGGCGAACATGGCGCGGGCGCGCGCCTCCAGATCGGCGGGATCGCGACTGCCGCCCTGCGCCCAATGCTCCAATATTTCATGCACGACCGTGCCACGCCAGGCCGGCCCGGCATCGGCATCGACCGGGTCGAGGCGATTGAGCTTCAGGATGCGCCGGGCATAGAAGGCGAAGGGATCGGCCTTCAGCCGGTCGACATCGGTGACCGGAATGCGGGTCGGCCGGGCGGCGAGCGGCGGCACCGGCGCGGGGCGCGCGGACGGCCGATGGCTGGGCGGCAGGTCCAGCGCATCGGCCAGCAAGCGATAGCGATCAGCGGTTTTCCATTGCGGCCCCGCCATCGCCTTCAGCCGCAGCCAGAAGCGCGAGGCGATCGCCGGCCCACCGCTGCCGCGCCGGGCACGGGTGATGAGGACATGCGGGGCGCCCAGCGCGCTCGCGAAATCATGCGCGGCAAGGCCAATCCGTGTTTCGAGGCCCGGCAAGCCCAGTTCGCGGCGGATGCGCGGCGCCAGCCAGGGATCAGGCGACGGCAGGCCCGGCCAGCTACCTTCGTTGAGGCCGCCCAGGATCATCAGGTCCGCCTGCACCAGTTGCGCCTCGACCAGACCCAATATGGCGATGCGCGGATGCCCGCCCTGCGGCGGGCGCACCGACACGCCGCCCAGCATATGGTCGAGCAGCGCCGGCAACGACCGGATATCGGCCTGGCGCGGCCCTTCGGCGGCGGCCGCCTCCATCTCGGCGAACAGGTCGGCGGCAGCATGGCCCTGATGCCCGGCCCAGAGCGCGTCATTGGTCAGCGCCCCGGCCTGTTCGCGCACCGCCGCCAATTGTCCCGCCAGATCGGGCGCGAGCGCGAAGGCGGCTTCCAGCGGTTCGAGCAGATCGCGCGCCCAGGGCCACCAGGCGCGAGCCTGCGCGCGCAGCTCCTTCTGCCGGTCATCACCCTCGCGCGGCTCCAGCAGCAGGTCGATGCCGCGCAGCCCCGCCTGTGGACGCGGTCCGCGCAGCAGCAGGTCGAGTTGGCGCACGCCCTCCAGCCAGGGCAGGCGCATCTCGCCGCGCATCACCAGCGGATGCTTGAGCAGGGTCAGCAGCGCCACTGGCGCAAAGCGCTCGGCCGCAGCCTCCGCCATGGCGATCAGCAAGGTGCCGGGCGGCAGGCGGGAGAGCGGCTGACCGGCGGAATCGTCAGCCTCTATGCCCCAGCGGCGCAGATGGGCGGAGACGCGCACCGCGAGCTGCCGGTCAGGCGTCACCAGCGCGGCGGTGCGTTCGGGCGTTTCCAGCGCCTCACGCAGCGCAATGGCAATGGCCTGCGCTTCCTCGCCCGGCGTCGCCGCCTCCAGCGCCTCGACCCCGGCGAGCGAGCGGTCGGCGGTCTTGAGATCGCGCCAGCGACTGGTCAGGCGCGGCGGCAGCATCGCGTTGGAAATATTGCGGCCGCGCACGGCCCGGGCATCATGCTCGCTGCCCCAGCGCCACTGGGCGACATCCTCGCGGCTGGCGCTCATCCGGTCGAGCAGGCGCTTGAGCGTATATTGGGGATGGGTCTCATGCCCGGCTGCGCTGCGGCCGGTGACGGGATCGGGCGGGAATGGACCGATCGCCGTCCAGGCATCCTCATCCAAATTCTGGTCGAGCCCGGCGAATACCACCTGTCCATTGGGCAGTTCGGCGATCCGCCGCAGCAGCCCCGCGATCGCCGGCGCGGTGGCGCTGATGCCGGCCGCGACGATGAAGCCCGGCGGCGGGGCCTCCGCCCAACGTGCAGCGACCCGATCGAACAGGCGATTGCGCCGATCCGCAAGGTCGATGAAGCCCAGCCGCGCCAGTTCGGCCGGCCAGCGGGCAATCAGGATGGAGAAGAGGTCGAGCGATTTTTCCCAATGGCTCGACAGCCCCTCGATCAGGTCGAGCTTCGACAGCGCATCGAGCGGCACCCGCTCCACCTGCATCTGGTCGAGCACGGCGCCGAGCGCCTGCCCCAGTTGCAGCGCCTGGCCGGCATCGGCCGCGCCGCCAGCATCCTGCACCATGCGGGCGAGGATCATCTGTCGCCGCATCGGCGGGATGGCGGCGGGAACGGCATCGCCTTCCCAGAGCGGATCGAGCGCACCGCCAACTTCCTCACCCAGTTCCGGATCGCCCAGCGCGACCAGACGGGGCAGCAGCAGGCCGCCCTTGGCCCGCCGGACAAAGGCATCGCTGACGGCGCGGACGGCGCGATTGCTGGGCAGCAGGATCATGCCCTGCGCCAGGCGGACGGGATCGCTCCCCTGCTGCGCCAATATGCCGGCGACCAGCGCATCGGCGAAGGCGCGATGCGCCGGGATGGTGTACAGCGCCGGCTTGGCCCGGTCACCCATGGGCGATCATCGACTCCACGAAGGGAATGGCCTGCGGCGTGCCCACGTCAAACCACAGCCCCTGATGCACCGCGCCATAGAGGCGCCCGGCCTCGATCGCGCGGTTCCAGAAGATATTGGTCGAAAAGACATCCGCCGGCGGATCAACCAGCAGGCGGGGCGAGAGGATCTGTACGCCGGTGAAGACGAACGGCGCGACATGGGCGGTCTTGCGCCGGGTCAGACGGCCATTGGCATCCATATGAAAATCGCCCGGTCCGCTATGGCAATTGGCCCGCGCCAGCGGCACCAGCAGCAGCAGCGCGTCCATCCGTTCGGGATCCCATAGCCGCTGCATCATGCCCAGCGTTTCGGCCGGGCCATCGATCCATAGATTGTCGCTATTGGCGCAGATGAAAGGCTTGTCGCCGAGCAGCGGCCTGGCGTGAATCAGCCCGCCGCCGGTCTCCAGCAGCTTGGCCCGCTCGTCCGAGATGCGGAAGTCCATGTCCTTGCGCGTCCTCAGATGCGCCTCGACCGTGTCAGCAAGATAATGGACATTGACCACCACCGTCTTGATGCCGCCGGCTGCGAGCCGATCGAGCGCATGGTCCATCAGCGCCTTGCCGGCGACCTTGACCAGCGGCTTGGGACGGGTCGCGGTCAGCGGGCGCATCCGCTTGCCGAGGCCCGCTGCCATGAGCATGGCGGTATCGATCATGCCTGGGCAAACTCCGCGAGCGCGTGATGGCGCTTGTCGGTAGGGATATTCGCATCGAACCAGGCCTTGACCGGTGCCAGCGCCGGATGGGCCAAATCGCGTTCCAGCAGCCCCCACATGCGCGGCAGATAGGACAGGTAGCGCGGCTTGTGGTCACGCTTCCACAGGCGGGTGAAGATGCCGATGATCTTCGCGTTGCGCTGGGCGCCCAGCACCGCATAGGCGGCGTCGAAATCGGCCGGCGGATTGGCCACCGCATGATAATGGGCCAGCATCGCGGCCTCCAGTTCCGGCGACACGTCGCGCCGGGCATCCTGCAGCAGCGAGACGAGGTCATAGGCCGGGTGGCCGGCCAGCGCGTCCTGGAAATCGAGCAGGCCAAGACCGCGCACTTCGGGCCGGTCGATCAACATGATATTTTCGGCATGATAGTCGCGCAGCACGGTGACGACAGGACTTGCCGACTGTTCGGCGATGGGCAGTACCGCGTCCCAGGCTGCATGATAGGCGTCGGCATCGACGTCCAGCCCAAGCGCCGGGCAATACCATTCGGTCAGCAGCCCGACCTCGCGCTGATAGACCGCGCGGTCGTAGGGCGGGACATCGGCAGCGGGCAGCTTGTGCAGGTCGGCCAGCAGATCGATCGCGCGGCGATAGACCGCCGGTTCGCCCGCCGGATCATCCTCGACATGCTCCTTCAGGCGCTCGTCACCAAAATCCTCGATCAGGACGAGCCCCTGCGTCAGGTCCTGCGCCAGGATTGCCGGCGCAGCAAAGCCCTGACCCAGCAGATGCTGAGCAATCACGATGAACGGACGCGGATCTTCATGCGGCGGCGGCGCGTCCATCAGCACGGCACGGCGGCCGCCGTCGACCACGCGGAAATAACGACGGAAGGAGGCATCGCCGGCAAGCGGCACGATGGCGGCGCCATCCCAACCCGCCTGCGTGAGGAAAGCGGGGGCGGTTGCGGGGGGGATCATATCTGTGACCATCGGTCCGTCCAAGCGTCGGGCACGCGCGCTGTCAAGCGCCGTGCGCCATCCGGCTCGATCATGATGGTCAGAAACAGGGCGTGCGACCAGAGCCCATCGCCCAGCCTGTCGGGCCATTCGATGATCAGCAGGCTGTCCTGCAGATATTCGTCCAGCGCCAGCTCGGCCGCTTCCTCCGCATCATCAAGCCGGTAGAGATCGACATGGGCGACCGGCAGGCGGACATCGGGAATGTCATAGGGCTGGACGATCGCGAAGCTGGGGCTGGGCGCCTCCCCCTCCAGGCCAAGCCCCTCCAACAGGCCGCGCGCCAACGTCGTCTTGCCGGCGCCGAGGCCGCCTTCCAGCGCGATGACGTCACCGAAGCGGACATGGCCCGCCAGTCGTCGGCCCAGATCGAGCTGAGCCCCCTCGCCCTCCAGGATCATATCCAGCTCAGCCACGGGGCAGCTCGATCACGACCATCGTTCCCTGACCCGGCTCCGATACCAGTTCGAACGTGCCGCCATGGGCCTGTGCCAACTGCTTGACCAGCGGCAGGCCGATCGTCGCGCGGGCGCCCTTGCGGTTCTGCTCGGCGCGGCTGATCGCATCGAAGATCGTGGCTTGCCGGGTGGCATCGATACCGGGACCATTGTCGGACACGACAAGGCGCGCGAGATCGGGGCCGCCATCGCCATGCAACAGCACCCGTGCGCCCGAGCCGCAATAGCGCACCGCATTTTCCAGAAGATGATCGACCGCCTGGCCGATCCGGCGCGCATCGCCCTGGATCACCCCCAGCGTATCCTGCAGGGTGACGGCAAGATCGATCCCCTTGGCCTTTGCCTCGGCGTCGATGCGCGCGACGCTGGCGCGCACCAGCGCCGCCAGATCGACCTCGCTGCGTTCGATCGGCAAGGTGCCGGCCTCGCCCTGGGTCAGGTCGAGCACATTGTCGATCAGCATCGACAGGCGTCCGGTGCTCTGCAGGATGCCGTTCACATATTCGACCGCACTGTCGCTGAGTTCGCCGGCATAGCCCGCGCTCATCATCTCGGCAAAGCCGGCTATGGTCGTCAGCGGCGTACGCAGCTCATAGCTCATGTTCGTGACGAAAGCGGTCTTCACCTTGTCCGCCTGTTCCAGCGCCTCGTTGCGGTCGCGCAGCATCTGCTCGACCCGCCGGCTGTCGGTGACATCCAGCATGGTGAACAGCGCATTGCCGTCCGGCAGCGGAATGGCGGCAAATTCGAAGATGCGCCCGTCGGCAAAGCCGACATGGCCGACACGCTGCTTGCGCTCGACCGTTGCCGCGCGGACCAGTTCGCGGACCAGATTGCTCTGCTGCGGCTTGGCAAGGCGGCTTTGCACGGCGCGCATCAACTCATCGATGCGGGGATGCTTGCCCAGCGCCTCTTCACTGATGTCCCAGATTGTGCGGAAACGGCTGTTCCACAGATGCAGGCGCCCATCCGACGAGAAGACGCCGATCGCCTCGAACAGATTGTCGAAGGTCGCTGTCCGCACCCGCAACAGTGTATCGCGCGCACTCGACAATTGCACCTGCTCGGTCCGATCCTCGAAGATCAGCAACAGGCCACCGTCGGGCAGCGGCTGGGCATAGACGCGCAAATGCGTGCCATCGACCAGCAGCCAGTTTTCCTCCAGCGGATCAGGCGACAGGAACCAGTCGCGCCGCTCCGCGCGCCATGCCGGGAAGTCACGATTCTCCGGCAGGCGGCGGGCATCGCGCATCTGATCGAGCACGCGCTCGAACAGCGGTGCATCCGTGAGCGCTTCCTGTTTCAGGCCGAACAGGCTGATGAAGGGCTGGTTCCAGAAGCGCAGCGCCCGGTCGGGACCAAAGCGCGCAACACCGGCCGACAGACGATCGAGCAGATCGCGCTGCGCCGCTTCCAGCCGACGATGCTCGACCCGCGCCTGTTCCAGTTCATGCTGGTCCATCGCGAAACCTGCGACACCGGCCGCGCCCAGCGGCACGTCGACGACGCGCATCGTCCGCCGTTCGCCGTCGATCGTTGCCGGAACGATACGGGCAAGAGAATTGCCCTCGTCGAGCGCCTGTGCTGCGGCGTCCTGCGGGCTGAAGCCGTTCACATTCTCGACCAGTTCGGTGCCGTTCATGATCACGTCATGGGCGCCAGCGCCGTCGACGGCGCGGACATAGGCGCTGTTGACCAGGCTCAGGCGCAGGTCGGGCGTGCGGTGCCACATCGGGAAGGGCGCCGCTTCCACCAGTCCGGCGAGCGCCTCCAGCGCCTCGCGCAATTGTCCGACGGTCGCGCTCAGCGCCTGGATCTCCGCTTGGCTGTCGGTCGCGTCGAAGATCCACAGCACGACGCCGCCATTGGCGGCCAGCGCCGGCCCGGCGGGCGCACCGCGAACCAGCAGCGTGCGCGACGAGCCGCTGCCCCGGATCGGCAGCGAAAAACTCTTGCCCGCTTTCTGTGCGGCGCCGATCTCGCGCCCCAGTGCAGCCGCATCGGCCGGCTCAAGCCCGCCATCGGGCGCCGTCAGTTCGGACACGAAGGTCGGTACGCGGTCCCGGCCCAGCCATTTGCCCAGCCGGTCGGCGGCCTCCATCCGGCCGTCGGGATGAATGATGACGGGCGCAGCCGGCGCCGACGCGAGCAGCGTCGTCAGCCGATCAAGCTTCCCCTGCGCCTGCATGCCTGCGCGGCGCATGCGCTGACCCGTGATCAGCGCCCATATCGCAGCCCCCAGCCAGCCGGCCATCACCGTGCCCAGCAACAAAGTGGCAAGCGGGCTCATAGACCCCATTGCGCCATTCCCATCCCGTTCGCGACCAGTTGTTTATCGTTCATACAGACCAATGGCCACGGGCCTAACGCAACTTGGCGCCGGCGGAAAGCGCCCAGATATGATGAATGCCCGGCACAGCATGGTCCGGGCATCGGATAAGGTAAAAGGGGGAGGATGGCCCTCCCCCTTTCCAATTCTTAGTAGCGGTAGTGGTCCGGCTTGAACGGGCCTTCGACCGGCACACCGATATAGTCGGCCTGACGCTGGCTGAGCTGGGTCAGCTTGACGCCCAGCTTTTCCAGGTGCAGCGCGGCGACCTTCTCGTCCAGATGCTTGGGCAGGACATAGACGTCGTTGCCGTAGGTCTCGCTCTTGGTCCACAGCTCGATCTGGGCCAGCGTCTGGTTGGTGAAGCTGGCCGACATCACGAAGCTGGGGTGGCCGGTGGCGTTGCCCAGGTTGACCAGGCGGCCCTTCGACAGGACGATGATCTTCTTGCCATCGGGGAACTCGACTTCGTCGACCTGCGGCTTGATCTCGGTCCACTTCATGTTGGCGAGGCCGGCGATTTCGATCTCGCTGTCGAAGTGACCGATGTTCGACACGATCGCCATATTCTTCATGGCGCGCATATGATCGACGGTCAGAACGCCTTCGTTGCCGGTGGCGGTGACGAAGATGTCGGCGCGCGGCGCGGCTTCTTCCATCGTCACGACTTCATAGCCTTCCATCGCCGCCTGCAGGGCGCAGATCGGATCGATTTCGGTCACGAGAACGCGAGCGCCGCCGTTGCGCAGCGATGCGGCCGAACCCTTGCCGACATCGCCGAAACCGGCGACGCAGGCGACCTTGCCAGCCAGCATGACGTCGGTGCCGCGACGGATCGCGTCGACCAGCGATTCCTTGCAGCCATAAAGATTGTCGAACTTCGACTTGGTGACGCTGTCGTTCACGTTGATCGCCGGGAAAGGCAGCTTGCCCTTCTTCGACAGTTCATACAGACGATGCACGCCGGTGGTGGTTTCTTCCGACACTCCCTTGATCGACTGGACGGTCTTGGTCAGGAAGCCGGGACGCTCGGCCAGCACGCGCTTCAGCACGGCGCAGAAGATTTCCTCTTCCTCGTTCGACGGCGTGAACAGCTCTTCGCCGGCTTCGACGCGGGCGCCCCACAGGGCGAACATGGTGGCGTCGCCGCCATCGTCCAGGATCAGGTTGCAGACGCCGCTGTCGTCATTGTGCCAGTCGAAGATGCGCTCGACATAGTCCCAATATTCCTGGAGGCTTTCACCCTTGACGGCGAAGACCGGCACGCCCGACGCGGCGATCGCGGCGGCGGCATGGTCCTGCGTCGAATAGATGTTGCAGGTCGCCCAACGGACCTGCGCGCCCAGCGCGGTCAGCGTCTCGATCAGCACGGCGGTCTGGATCGTCATGTGCAGCGAACCGGTGATGCGCGCACCCTTGAGCGGCTGCGACGCACCGAATTCGGCGCGCAGAGCCATCAGGCCGGGCATTTCGGTTTCGGCGATCTCGATTTCCTTGCGACCAAAGGCAGCAAGGCCGATATCGGCGATCACATAATCCTGCGCCTTGTCAGCGGGTACGGTGGCCACGAGCCTGTCTCCATCATTAGAAATTGACCGGCCGCCGGCATAAGAAAGGCGGCGGCGATGGTCGGGCTTTACCAATCGCCGCCAAGCATGGCAACTCAATATAAAGTTTTCTTTATGTGTTAATCGGCCGGACCCCGAACCTGTGCGGACGGCAGGCGCGCTGCCCCTTCGGCCATGGCGATGGATCGGCCCACAGAACCGTCGCTCACACCTTCGTCGGCCAGCAGATCATTGGCCAGCGCGATCGCCATGTCGCACTGGGGCGCATCGATCCGCGGCACGATGCCGGCAGATTCCGACAATTTCCAGATCGCAGCCCGATTGGCCGGGACCGCATTGGCCGCCGCCTGGATCGCCTGAAGATCCCTGCATTCCAACCCGCCGGCACCCGCGCCATAGCTGTTCGCCAGCATGATGACATAATCATCATAGGCGTCGAGACCGCCTTCCAGACCCGCAACGTCCGCAAAATGGCTGCGCAGCGCGTCATTCACCTCGACCAGGGTCGTCCGCTTTTCACGCACGAACTGGTTATAGGCCGGCAGGAAATCATAGGCGCTCGTATTGCAGCGGAGCGCCGACACCATCAGCATCATCTCGAAATTGCGGACCTGCGCCGCCTCGACATGATCCTTCTTCCAGCAGGTCGCTGCCGACGCCGGCGCGAGCGGCATCGCTGCGGCAAGCGCCGCACAGATAATCTTCTTCATGAAATAACCCCGCATATTCCCCAAGGACGGAGAATGAGCGGAACCGATTGCTGCAATCTATCGCGCTATGGTTAAGGCGAATTTACCCTAAACGGTTCAGTTACGATGACAGAACAAGCGGCCAATGGCTGGTGTTGTTCTGCCCCTGAAACGGCCGGAAATCGACAGCGCAACGGATCAAAAAGTCAGGCCGACCCGCCGCCACTCACCAGATGGGCCGAATCGACCCCCGCGGCGGCATAGGCCGCGCGCCATTTGCGGTGCGCAGGCGTATCGAACAGCAGGGCCGCATCGCCCTCGGCCAGGAACCAGCTTTCGCCCGCCATTTCCCGTTCCAGCTGGCCCGCGCCCCAGCCTGCATAGCCCAGCGCGACAAGATAGCGGCTCGGGCCGCGCCCTTCGGCAATCGCCTTCAATATGTCGAGCGAGCCGGAAAGACCCCAGTCCGGCCCGGACTGCACCATGTCCTGCCCGGCCCAATCGAGCGAATGCAGCACGAAGCCGCGCCGCGGCTCCACCGGTCCGCCCTTCAGGACGGGCTGGTCAGGAATGGCCGAAGCGTCGATATCAAAACTCTGGAGCAGATCGCGCAAGCCGACCCCCTCCACCTCCTCGCTCAGGGAAATACCCAGCGCCCCATCCTCGTCATGCACGCACAGCGCAATCACGGAATGGTCGAAGCGCTCATCCTCCATGCCCGGCAATGCCAGTAGGAAGCGGCCGCCAAAAAAGCGCGGATCGGTCATGCTGCGGAATATAGGCAGAAACGCGCCAATGCCAATCGGCGACCGTCGCGACAAAGGGGCATCGTGCCATATTCCGCGCCCGCACCCTTGACAGCGAAGGCGCGAGCAACGAACTCCGCGACGCCACAGGCCAGGAGACAAGATATGACCATCGCCAAGGGTGATCGCCTTCCCAGCACCACCTTCACGAAGATGACCGAAAACGGCCCCGAACAGGTTGTTTCGGACGAATATTTCGCGGGCCGCACCGTCGCCCTCTTCTCGGTGCCCGGCGCCTTCACGCCGACCTGCTCGGCCAAGCATCTGCCCGGCTTCATCGAAAAGGCCGAGGCCCTCAAGGGCAAGGGCGTCGACGAGATCGCCTGCACCGCCGTCAACGACGCCTTCGTCATGGGCGCATGGGGCAAGTCGGCCGGCGCCGATGACAAGGTGACCATGCTGGCAGACGGCAATGGCAGCTTCGCGCAGGCCGTGGGCCTGACCATGGACGGCAGCAAGTTCGGGCTTGGCGAGCGCGGCCAGCGCTTCTCGATGATCGTCAAGGACGGCGTGGTCGAGGAACTGAACGTCGAAGCACCGGGCGACTTCAAGGTTTCCTCGGCTGACTTCATGCTCGAGCAGCTCTGAATTTTCGGGTCGCGCGCCCGGCCGGATCGGTCGGGCGTGCGATTGTTTCGCTGGCATCTTCCTTCCGTCACACAAGTGCGTTAGCAAGAGGTGATGACACAGAGCATCGGCACAGCGATCGTCGCGCAACTCGACGCCATCTATCAGACATCCATCGAAAATCTGCGGGAGGCCATGCGCGCCTATGCCCGCGATGGCAGCATACCGCCGCCCGAGGCTCGGGCCGACCGGCGCTTCTGCTACCCCGAACTGCGGGTCACCTATCAGGATGACAGCCAGGCGCCGCCGCCGGGCCGCTCCTTCGCGCGCCTGTCGAAACCCGGCCGCTATGTGACCACGGTCACCCGGCCCGCGATGTTCGCCGATTATCTCGCCGAACAGATCGACCTTCTGGTCCGCGACTATGGCGTGGAGGTCGAAACCGGCCTGTCGGATCAGCAGATCCCCTTCCCCTATGTCCTGGACGGGCTCGACATCAATGCGCTCGACGGCACGCCGCCGACCGAGTTGGCGCGCCACTTCCCGGCAACGGAACTGGCCGAGATCGGCGACGAGATCGCCGACGGACTGTTCACGCCGGATGCCGAAGGCGACCGTCCGCTCGCGCTGTTCGACGGGCTCCGCACCGACTTCTCGCTGGCGCGCCTGAAGCACTATACCGGCACGCCGGCGGAGCATGTGCAGCGCTATATCCTGTTCACCAACTATCATCGTTATGTCGACGAGTTCGTGGACTGGGCCTGCAAGGAACTGCAGCGCCCCGACAGCCGCTTCACCGCGCTATCGGGTGCCGGCGGCGTCTTTGTGACGCCCGAAACCGCAGATCCCGCGCAGATGATCGCCGACAGCGCCTGGCGCAAGCATCAGATGCCGGCCTATCATCTGATCGCGCCGGATCGCAGCGGCATCACCCTTGTCAACATCGGTGTCGGCCCGTCCAACGCCAAGACGATCTGCGACCACCTGGCCGTTGTCCGCCCCGAAGCCTGGCTGATGATCGGCCATTGCGGCGGCCTGCGCCCCAGCCAGCGGATCGGCGACTATGTGCTGGCCCATGCCTATCTGCGCGACGACCATGTCCTTGACGAGATGTTGCCGCCGGAAATCCCGGTGCCGGCGATCGCCGAGGTTCAGGTCGCGATGGCGAGCGCCGCCGAAGCAATATTGGGCGGGGGCAATCCGGAAGATTTCAAGCGCCGCCTGCGCACCGGCACGGTCGTCACCACAGACGATCGCAACTGGGAATTGCGCTATTCCAGCTCCGCCCTGCGCTTCAGCCTGTCGCGCGCGGTCGGCATCGACATGGAATCCGCCACGATCGCGGCGCAGGGTTATCGCTTCCGCGTCCCCTATGGCACGTTGCTCTGCGTATCGGACAAGCCGATCCATGGCGAACTGAAGCTGCCCGGCCAGGCCAACCGTTTCTATGAGGAAGCCATTGCCGGCCATCTGCGCGTCGGCCTGATGGCCTGCGAACTGTTGCGCCAGGAAGGCCCCAAGCTGCACAGCCGCAAGCTGCGCGCCTTCAACGAGCCGCCTTTCCGGTAAAGCGGAAGTCCCCGCGTCGTTGCCCGATCCCGATAGATCAGGCGGCGGCGCGGGATACCGTGACCCGGTTCTTGCCCTCGCGCTTCGCCGCATAGAGCGCCGCATCGGCCCGCGCGACAAGGTCGTCCAATTCCCGATCATCCGGCCGCAAATCGGTAACGCCAAAGCTGGCGTGCAGCAGCGCCTGGGGCGCCTCGCCAAGGCGCAGGCAGCTGATTTCCGCCCGCACGCGCTCCATCGCATCGGCCGCGACTTCCGCGCCGGTATCCACCATCAGCAGGCCGAACTCGTCGCCACCCAGGCGGCCGACCACATCACCGCGCCGCACCGCGTTGGTCAGCAGATGGGCAAAGCCGCGCAGCGCGGCATCACCCGCCATATGACCATAGCCGTCATTCAGCCCCTTGAAGCCATCCAGATCGCAAATAACCAGCGCGACAGGGCGTCCCTGTCGCCGGGCATTGGCGATCGCCCGTTCGGCCGCTTCCTCGATACCGCGACGGTTGAGGATATTGGTCAGCGGATCATGCATCATCTGCTGCCGAAGCTGCTGGGCAAGATCGCCCGCCACCACCAGCACCGCCGTAACCGCCGTGCCGACATAGACCGTCGGCATGAACAGTCCCAGGATCGCGCGATAGAGTTCCTTGCCCTCCTCCGGACCGCGGATCAGGGCTGCCGATGTGGCCAGCGCCAGCTGCCCCAGAACAAAGGCGAGCAGCGCGGCGAAGAAGGCCAGCTCGGGCGGCGTGAAGGACCGGTTGCGCGGCCAGAGCGACAGCGCACTGACCGCCATGAGCAGACCGACATAGGCGGGAATGATCATCCCCTGCATGATCTGACTACCCACCGGCCCGATCGCAATCGCCATTGCCAGGCTCACCAGGACAGCCGGGACGGCAAAGGCGAGCAACTGCAAGGGGCGGCCCGAACGCTGACGGATGCCGATCGCCAGTAGCGACGCGCTGACAATGAGGCCGATGCCGGTCAGGATGAACAGCCAGCGGCTATGCAGAAAATAGCCACCTGCATTGGCGATCCATTGGAGGATGGCGACCGCATAGGATGCGGTCCAGGTCAGCACATGTCTCTGGCGGCCGAAATGCAGCCATGAAACACCCATGGCGATGGTCATCACCAGGGCAGTACCGAAAAGCAGGGAAAGAATAACGGCCGGCGCGCTCATGCGCCGGCCATTTACCAATTTTTACGGCGACTTACCAGCCGCAGGACTTGCCCTTATTCTGCGCCTTCAGCCATGTCTGAAGCGGCGCGAAATAATTGACCAGCGCCTTGCCCGACATCTCGCGGCTACCGGTGAAGGCCTGCAGCGCATCGGGCCAGGGCTTGGATGCGCCCATCTTCAACATGGCGTCAAGTTTCTCGCCTACTGCCTTGTTTCCATAGAAGGAACAGCGATGGAGCGGCCCCTTCCAGCCGGACTGGCGGCAGGCCGCCTCGTAGAATTGGAACTGCAGCACGCGGGCCAGGAAATAACGGGTATAAGGCGTATTGCCGGGAATATGGAATTTCGCGCCGGCATCGAACTTCGTCTCGTCACGGGACACCGGCGGGATGATGCCCTGATACTGACGGCGCAGGTCGGTCCAGGCCGACTCATATTTGGATTCCGGGATCGATCCGTCGAACACGCCCCAGCGCCATTTGTCGATCAGCAGGCCGAACGGCAGGAAGGCGACCTTGTCCATCGCCTGGCGCAGCAACAGACCCAGATCCTTGTCGGTGCCCGGCACCTTGGCCGGATCGAGCAGGCCGATCTTCACCAGATAGTCGGGCGTGATCGACAGCGCGATGAAGTCGCCAATCGCCTCGTGGAAGCCGTCATTGGCGCCATCGAGATAGAGCGGCTTCTGGATATTGTAGGCGCGCTGGTAATAATTATGGCCCAGTTCATGATGGATGGTGACGAAATCATCGCCATTCACCTTGGTACACATCTTGATCCGGATATCGTCCTTGTTATCCAGATCCCAGGCGGAGGCGTGGCAGATCACTTCGCGGTCGCGCGGCTTGGTAATCTGCGACCGTTCCCAGAAGGTTTGGGGCAGCGGCGCGAAACCGAGCGAGCTGTAGAAGCCCTCCCCCGTCTTCACCATCTTGATGGGATCGTAATTCTTGGCCGTCAGCAGGTCGGTGATGTCATAGCCGAGGTCACCGGCACCGGCGGGCGCGACGATCTCATAGATATTGCCCCATTCCTGTGCCCACATATTGCCGAGCAGGTCCGCGCGGATCGGCCCGGTCTTGGACTGGACTGCATCGCCATATTTCTCGTTGAGCTTGGTGCGGGTATAGCAGTGCAGATCATCGTAAAGCGGCTTCACCTCGGCCCAGATCTTATCGGTGAGCTTGGCGAAATCATCGGCCGGCATGTCATATTTGGACCGCCACATCGCGCCGGTATCGGCAAAGCCCAGTTCCTTGGCACCCTGGTTGGCGATCGTCACCAGCTTGGCATAGTCGCCGCGCATCGGCGCGCCGACATTGTCGTGCCAGCTGACCCACATTTCCTTGAGCTCGTCCGGGTTGCGGTCCGTGCCCATCTTCTCTTCGATATCGCTGCCGTTGATCGGCTGGCCGTTGAGCGTGCCCTTGCCCTTGCCATAGGTGGACTGGAGTTTGGTCGCGAGATCGTTGAGTTCCTGCGAGGCACCCGGCGTAGTCGGCGCGGGCAAGGTCAGCGCCGTGCGTAGCAGCGTCAGGCGGCGCTTGGTCTCTTCGGTCAGGCCCGGCGCGGTCGCGAACTTGGCCGCCTCCAGCGCATAATCGACCCGCATCGTCGTATCGATCGCACCGAAATAGGAAGCGAGCGCGTCGGTGTCGTCGGTGATGTAGGTCGCATTGATCCAGGCGGCCCGGCTGCTGATCAGCGACTGATCGAACAGCGCCTTCTCCGCCTTGGTCAGGAAGGCTTCGGCCTCGGCAGCGGTCGGCTGCTGCGTGGTCGGCGCCTGCTGCGCCAGCACCGGCGATGCAACAAGGGCAGCCGCAAGCGCGGCGATCGAAATGGCGATTTTCATGGAACTTGGCCCCTCAGGTCTTCTTATGGGGCCAAGGTGGATTAGGCGGACGAGACAGTCAAGCGGTCAGGAAATCGACCATCGCCTGGCCCAGCTCCTTGCGGGTCACGGCGTTCATGTGATTGCCTGGGATCTCGACATAGCGGCCGTTCGGCAGTGCATCGACCAGTTCCTGCGCGATGCCGTTATCCTGATCGTCGGCGCCGCAGATCACCTCGGTCGGCTGCTGGAAGCCGGCAATGGTAGCCTCGTCGGTATCGACGAAGGTATTAAGAATATGCAGCATCGCCACCGGATCCCCCTTGGTGGTCTTGAGGAACGCCTCGGTCATCCATTCCGACGTGCCGCGCTCGAACGTGCCGAGATTGGTCAGCACCTTCTTGTAATAACCACCCTTGTCGAGCGTCTTGGTCAGCCCGCGCAGGCCCATGCCGGCCAGGATCACCCGGCGCGGGGTCGCGCCGCGCGCCAGCATCCGCACGGTCGTGCGCGCGCCCAGCGAATAGCCGCCCAGATCATAGTCGGTCAGGCCCATCTGCTCGACCAGCGCCAGATTGTCGTCGGTCAGCGCGTCGGCCGGATAGGCCGCTGCGTCATGAGGCTTGCCGCTTTCGCCATGACCGCGCAGGTCCGGCATGATCAGGCGGAAACCCGCCTCCACCAGCTTGGCGGCATGGCCGTAACGAATCCAGTTGGTCCAGGCGTTGGAAAAATAGCCATGGATCAGCACCAGGTCGCGCCCCTGTCCGACGACATGCACCGCGATCGGCAGGCCGCCCAGGCCCTTGATATCATGGCGTTCGATCTGTAGGTCGGTCATTGCGCTGGTCCTTCGGGGCTTGGGGTCTCGCCGATAGGATCTCCGCCGCGCCCGCGCAAGAGCGCGATCAGGGCAAGGGCGCTACCGATCTGGGCGGCGGCCATGTCCTTCTGCGGATCCCAGACATCGCCCTGCTGGCCATTATAATAGTCCGCCATCTCGCCGGCAGCGATCACCGTCAGCAGCCATTCGAATATCTCGTAAAGCGCGCTGCCAAGGCCGATCGCGGCAAAGGCGAAGGCCAGGCTCCAGCCATGGCGCAGGCTGCCCTTGCGTCGCGCAATCTCCGCCACCGGTGCGGTCAGCAATGCCCCAAAGGCGAAATGGACGAGCCGGTCATAAGCATTGCGCTGCAGCCCGAGGAGACTGGAAATATCATGACCGCTGAGCAGCCGCGCCCAATCGTCATAGGGCACATAGGAATAGATCCAGCGCGCGCCGAAGGTGTGGAGCAGCAGGAACAGCCAGATGCAGCCGACCGATCCGGTCGAGAGCGGCCAGCGCCGCAGCAGCCAGGGCGTGGCAAACGTCAACAGCAACGTCGGACCATGCTGCAACGGCGCGAGATCGGGAAAGGGCTGCGCGATATTGGCCAGCCCGATCGCCACCAGAAGGGTGGCGATCATCCGGCACTGCGCAGCGGGAAGGGTCTTCCACACTGCCACAGCGCCGGGGATCATATGCGGGCTTAGCCCTTCTTGAGGTGGCGACGGCCCAGCAGTTCGGCGATCTGCACCGCGTTCAGCGCCGCGCCCTTGCGCAGATTGTCGCTGACGCACCACAGGTTGATGCCGTTTTCGATGGTCGAATCCTCACGCACGCGACTGATGAAGGTCGCGAAGTCGCCGACGCATTCGATCGGCGTGATGTAACCGCCGTCCTCGCGCTTATCGACCAGCATGATGCCCGGCGCCTCACGCAGAATGTCCTGCGCCTCCTTCGCCGAAATCTCATTCTCGAACTCGATGTTGATCGCTTCGCTATGGCCGACGAACACCGGCACGCGCACGCAAGTCGCGGTCAGCTTGATCTTGGGATCAAGGATCTTCTTGGTTTCCGCGACCATCTTCCACTCTTCCTTGGTCGAACCATCGTCCAGGAAGACGTCGATGTGCGGGATCACGTTGAAGGCGATCTGCTTGGTGAACTTCTTCGGCTCGGCCGGATCGCCGACGAAGATGTTGCGCGACTGCTCGAACAGCTCGTCCATGCCTTCCTTGCCGGCGCCCGACACCGACTGGTAAGTTGCGACGACGACGCGCTTGATCTTGGCGGCGTCATGCAAGGGCTTGAGCGCCACGACCATCTGCGCGGTCGAGCAGTTGGGGTTGGCGATGATGTTCTTCTTCACATAGCCATCGATCGCGTCCGGGTTCACTTCGGGCACGATCAGCGGCACGTCCGGGTCCATGCGATAGAGCGACGAATTGTCGATCACCACGCAGCCGGCCGCAGCAGCCTTGGGCGCATATTCGGCGGTCGGGCCGGAGCCGGCAGCGAACAGCGCGATGTCCCAGCCGGTGAAGTCGAAATGTTCAATATTTTTGCATTTGAGTGTCTTGCCGGTGTCACCGAAATCAATTTCGGTGCCCTGCGACCGGGGCGATGCAACCGCCGCGATCTCGTCAATCGGGAATTCGCGTTCGGCGAGAATGGTCAGCATCTCGCGGCCCACATTACCGGTGGCACCAACGACGACGACCTTATAACCCATGACTTAACACTCCACTCCATGCAGTATTGCGGGGTGGCGCATAGCGCAGTGGCGCGATTTGTCCAGAAAGAAGGGCTATTGCCAGCGATAGTCACGGGGTGGGAGGTGGCGCCGGCACGGCCGACGCCACCCATCCCTTACTCCTCACGCCCGGCCTTCACTTGGCCGGATCGACACCCTGATCGCGCAGGAAATTCTCGATCGTCGTCCAGAGGTGAACGCTGATCTTCGGTCCGCCGACGCGATGTGTCTGGCCAGGATAGACCATCAGTTCGAACGGCACGGCCGCGCCCTGCATCTTGGCCATCAGCGCGGTGGAATTGTCGAACACGACATTGTCGTCCGACATGCCGTGGATCAACAGCAGCGGATCCTTGATCTTCACCGCGTCATCGACCGCGTCCGAGCCGGGATAGGCGCTGGGCTTGTCCTGCGGCTGGCCCAGATAGCGTTCGGTATAATGGGTGTCGTAAAACTCCCATTTCGTCACCGGCGCGCCCGAAACGATCGCGGCGAAGGTGCCCGGCGCCTTTTCTGCCAGCTTGAGCGACATATAGCCGCCATAGGACCAGCCATAGGTGGCAATCCGCTTGGGATCGACGAAGGGCTGGGCCTTCAGCCATTCTAAGCCTTTCAGCTGGTCGTCCACCTCGACTGTGCCCATGGCGCGATGGATATGATCCTCGAACGCCTTGCCGCGATCGGGCGTCCCGCGATTGTCGATCGAAAAGACGATCCAGCCCTGGTCGACCAGATATTGGTTGAGCGCGCCGCTCCATGTGTTGGTCACCTGGCGTCCGGCGCCCGGACCGCCATAATGGATCATGAACACCGGATAGCGCTTGCCCGCCTGCATCGGCGGGGTCAGCATCTTGGTGTAGAGCGTGCTGCCATCGGCCGCCTTGACGGTGCCGAACACGGTCCTGGCGTGGCTCGCCAGATAGGGTGCGTAGGGATGATCGCCCTTCAGCGCATTTTCCGAAATCCATTGCAACTGCTTGCCGCCGCTGTCGGCCAGATAGACCTGCTTGGGCTGGTCGGCATTCTGGCGGGTGACGACAATGCGGCTCGCCGCACCATCCATCACCGCGTCGTTCCACCAGCCCTTGGCGGTCAGCGCCTTGAGCGGACCGGCCTTGGCTAGCGACGTGATATAAAGCTGTTGCTCCAGCGGCGTCTCGCGATTGCCGGTGAAATAGACCAGGCCCTTGCCCTCATCCACGCCAACGATATCGCGTACTTCCCATTCGCCGCTGGTCAGCGCGGTCCATTTGCCGCCCCGCACATGATAGAGGTGGCCATGGCCGGTCTTTTCCGACCACCACAGGAAACTGCCGTCACTCAGCGGCGTGAAATTATTGCTGAGGTTGATCCAGCTTTTCGACGTTTCGGTGAGGACGACCTTCGCCTTGCCGGTCGCCGGATCGACCGCAAGCAGGTCAAGCCGCTGCTGATCCCGGCTTTCGCGCTGGACATAGAGGGTCTTGCCATCCTTCGACCAGTCGACACGGGCGAGATAGACATTCTTGTCCGCGCCGAGATCGACCTGGACCTGGCCCGAACCGTCCGCCTTCATGACGAAAAGGTCGACGATCGCATTGGGGGTACCGGCGGCCGGATAGCGCTGCTGATAGACCTTGGTTCCCTCGCCGCCGATCGCGGTGCGGGTGACAATCCCGACCGGGCTTTCATCAACCCGCGCGACCGCGATCATCGCGTCGGTCGGTGACCACCAATAGCCGGTCCGCCGATCCATTTCCTCCTGCGCGACGAATTCCGACACGCCCCAGCTGACCGTATCGCTGGCGCCCTGGGTCAGTTGCTTCTCGCTGCCGTTCATCGGCTGCACGAACAAATTGCCGCCACGCACGAAGGACACGAAACCGCCCTTGGGGCTGACCACGCCGTTGAGTTCGCCGTCCGGCGTGTCGGTGAGGCGGGTGACCTTGCCGTCGAGCGCGGCGAGATAGAGATCGCCATCGACCGGCACCAGGATGGTCTTGCCATCGGGCGACCAATCATAGCTGGTGATGCCGGTACTGCCAGCGACCGAGCGGTCCCGTTCGCGCTGCATCTTTTCCGCTTCGCTCAGTTCCGCACCGCTGCCGGTCTTCTTCGAATCCACCAGCATGCGTTCGGCGCCGGTTGCGGTGTCGATCGCCCACAGGTCGAGCCGCTCCTTCTCGTCAGCACGCGGCTTGAGCAGGGTCACCAGCTTGCCGTCGGGCGAGAGCTTGAGCGCGCGCGGCTGCGGGCCGGCAAGGTCGGGGCTGGCGAACACCCGCTCCAGCGTCAGCTTTTGCTGCGCCTGCGCGGCGGTGACGGGAAGCAGCAGCAAGGCGCCCAACGCAGCGCCGGCCTTCAGATATGGGGACATGCTCATCCTTTCCGGGCAGCGCCCGATCGGGCGCCACGATATCGGCCGGGCTTAGCGCGATGCGACGGAAAAGATCAATCGGTTGGAAGAATATGTCCTCCATCCACGGGAGCCCCTGACACTCAGACCAGCCCGCTCCGCACCTGCCATTTGCGCGCAATCACCGGCCAGTCAGCAAAGGGCTGGGCCGGATCGCCGCGCAGGCCGACGCCATGGCTGCCCTCGTCGAACAGATGCATGTCGATCGCGCCCTGCGCGGCCCGCACCGCCCCGAACAGGGTCAGCGACTGGTCGACCGGGACGGTGCGGTCATGGACCGAATGGAACAGGATCATCGGCGGCGTGGTCGACGCCACGATCTTGTCCAGCGAATAGGCAGCTATTTGCGCGTCGGTCGGATCGTCGCCGATCAGCGACCTTCGGCTCCCGCCATTGGTGGCGCCGGCCATCGTCACTACCGGATAGAGCAGGATCGCCCCGTCCGGCCGGGCCGACAGATGGTCCGCGCTTTCCGCCATCGGATAGATGCGGTCATTGGGCCGCATGCACAGGCTCCCGGCCAGATGACCGCCGGCGGAGCCCCCCAGCACCAGCACCCTCTGCGGATCGACGGTCCAGCCGCCGCTGCGCCCGGCCCGGATCAGCCGCATCGCCCGCTGCGCATCCTGCAGCGCGACATCGGCACCCGCCGCCCAGCGATCGGCTGGCAGGCGATAGCGCAGGACGAAGGCATGGATGCCCATGTCCGCCATCCAGCGCGCGCATTCATAGCCTTCCCGATCGATGCCGACCCGCGAATAGCCGCCGCCAGGAATGATCAGCACTGCCGCGCCCGTGGGCTTGGCCGCCGCGAACCAGGACAGGGTCGGCCGCGTCACATGGATGCCGACGCGGTAGCGATAGCCCAGCGTGTCGATCTGGTCGTCCACCACTTCGGTGATGGCCGGTATCTTGCCGCCCGGCACGCCGTCGGGCCAGAGCGGGATGATCTGCGTCGGCTCGTCGGTGGCCGCGGAAAAGCGGCCGAACAACGGTGAACTTGCCACCGCTGCCAGAAATTCGCGTCGACTGCCGATCATCCCGTCTCCCTTTCAGTTCGTGACCTGCGTCAGATAGACGCTGCCGGTGGTGCTGTTCACATCGGTCGGCGCGGCCCCATAGATGATGTCGGTGTCGGCCGAGAGCGGCACCGTGGCAAGCCGGGTTATGGCCTTGCCGGGCGCGAGGTCGGTGATCGTCCAGCCCGACGCCGTCGATGTCTTGAGCCCCTGACGCAGCCCTTCGCCGGTGGTGGCGAAATAGACGCGGACCTGCGCCGCCGTGCGCGATATGCCCAGCGCCGCGGGCACATTGTTGCTGGCCGTGTAGATTTTTTCCCGGCTCGTCCAGCCGGTGCCGCTCCAGCGCACGCGCCACACATCGAAATTGGCGTCCCCGCTGCCATCGGTCGGGCGATAGCGATAGGCGATGGTCGGCTGGTTATAATCGTCGAGCGCCAGCTTGGCGCTCTGCAGCCCCTTGAGCGTCTGGTTGGTGGTGAAGACCTCGCCCGACTGGAGCGGCAGGAAGAAGAGCTTGGCATTGGCGAGGCCCACCGGCAGTGTCGCCGCCGTGCCATCGGCATAGCTCCAGCCGCCGCCGGTCGGCGAATAGCGCAGATAGCTGCCATAATGGCGCAGCGACCGGGGCAGCGACTTGGCCCATTCCCACAGCAGATGGACGCTGCCGTCGCTGCCGAATGTCATGTCGTCGGGATAGACGACCGCGTCATTGGCGGCGGCAAAGGTTCCGACATGGCTCCAACTGCCACTGCTGCCAGACATCGCCCAGCGGAACAGTTCGCCCTCGCCATCATAGGTCGCCGCATCATAGCTGCGGATCATCAGATAGACGTCGCCATTGGGCGCCCGCTTGGCGACCGGATAGGTATAGAGGCCGGTCGCGGGGATATCGGTCTGGCGGGTGAAACTCATGCCGCCGGGCGCATCGGCGCGGAAATAGCGAATGCCGTCCGACAGATTATGCATGTCGGCCCACACATGCAGCACGCCCGCGCCATCGACCGCGATGGTCGGCTGCTTGTGCCCGATATCGTCCGCCTCGGTCCAGACCGTTCCGTCGGGATTGCGCAGCACGGCGAAGGTCCAGGTGCCACTTGTGTCGCGCTTGCCGATCTTGACCTCGTGGCTGCCGGCCGCGCCGGAAGCGGGCGGGCTGTCGAAGGCGACATAAAGCGTGCCATCAGGCGCCAGTGCGATCGGCACCCACCAGGCCGCCTGGTTGGAGGAGTCCGCGTCGCGCGGCACCCGTTCGACACTGATGCTGGCGGCGAGCGCGGCGGCCATCGGTTCTTCCGCCGCCGCCTGGAGCGGGCTGCCGAGGCTGACCCAGTTGGCGATAGCGCTGGTCGATCCGCCGGTGCCGCCCGTGGTCGTCGCATCGCTCAACAGCAGCGCGGCCGACGCCGTTCCGGCAAGGGCTATTCCCCCTGCCAGTCCATAGAAACGCTTCATCTTCCTCTCCCACTTGTTGTTATGCGTGGACGAGTTGGCCTTCCCCATTGGATCGGCGCGCACTGCGCAGCGCCAGGAAGGCAAGCAGAAAGGCGATCGGATGGAGCAGCGCCATCAGCAGGAAGCTGCGTTCGAACGCACCGCCCGCGACAAGCTGGCCGACCAATTGGGTCGAGAGCAAGCCGCCAAGACCGCTGCCCGCCGCGACCACGCCGAACACGGTGGCGACGATGCGGGTGGGGTAGAGATCGACGATCAATGTGCTGATGTTGATCTGGAACACCAGATGGGCAAAGGTCACGGCAGAGGCGAGCGCGAACAGGATCGGCAGGGCCGGATGGCTGGCCGCGATCGCGCCGAGTGGCGCCACCAGCGCGGCCGCGCCCATCACGATGATGCGGCTGGTTGCCGGCGCCACACCGCGCGCGATCAACCGGCTGGAGAAGAAGCCGCCCCCAATGCTGCCAAGGTCGGCCGCGAGATAGACGATCCACGCCATGGAGGCGACCGCGATCAGGGTCAGTCCATAGATGTCGGTCAGATATTTGGGGAACCAGAAGAGGTAGAAATACCAGACCGGATCGGCGACCGCGCGGGCACCGGCGAGCAGCCAGACCGACCGGTCGCGCAGGATTCGGCCCCACAGCGCACCCTCGCTGATCTTCTCCTCCTTGGCTTCCGGCGTGCTGCGGGGATAGACGATCAGCCAGACGACCAGCCAGACAAGCCCCGCCGCGCCAGTGGCGATGAACGCCGCGCGCCAGCCGAAATGCAGCGCGATGCCGGCGATCAGCGGCGGCGCCAGCGTCGCGCCGATCATCGCGCCGGCCGTATAGATGCCAAGCGCAATGCCGCGTTCCCTGGGTGGAAAATGTTCCGATACCGCCTTGGGACCGGCGGTGTAGTTGCCCGCTTCGCCCAGCCCCAGCGCGAAGCGCGCCGCGCCCAGCTCCCCTGCCGACCGGACGAAGCCGGTCAGCAGGTTCGCCAGCGACCACCAGCCCACGAACAGCGCCAAAGACAGGCGCGTGCCCAGCCAGTCGGTCACCCGGCCGGCCATCAGATAGGCGAAGGTATAGGCAATCAGGAAAGCCTGGACGACGCGCGCATAGGCGATGTCATCCATATGCAGGTCTTGCTGCACCGTCGTCGCCAGGATCGAGAGCGCCTGCCGGTCGAGATAGTTGATTACGGTCGAGGCGAACAGCATCGCCAGGATCGCCCATCTGATCTTGCGGGCCTTCCCCTCGATCATGCGGCCGCCGCCTCCATGCGCGCGGCGATCGCCGACAGGCCGGCGAGTGCGGTGCCGTCACCCGCCGCCTTTTCGGTAACGATCCCCAGACGCTCGCAGACCCGGCCGTAAAGATCGACCAGCAGTTCCGCGCCGACCAGCACGATGCTGTCCACCGCCATACCCCGCGCACGATGGGCAGCGACCGCGTCGCGGACCTCCGCAGCGATCATCAATCCGGACAGGAAGGATGGCGCGGCTTCGCTGGTCAGTTCCCCCATCAGGATACGACTGCGCAGCGCGAACAATCCATGCTCGATCGCCAAGGTCGGATCATCGACCACCAGCCCGGCACCTATATCGAAGACAGTCATGTCGGTCGGCGCGGCCGGATCATAGGGTTTCGCCAGCGACCGCCCGAGCAGGCCATGGGCGAGCAGCAACTCGCGCATTTCTCCCTGCATCGAGGTAACGAAATCCAGCACCGTCCGTCCCCGCGTCCGCACCCATTTGGCGTGGGTGCCCGGCAGGCAGATCAGCCGTTCGGCATCATCGTCCGCCACGCCCGACAGCCAGCCGAACAATTGCACTTCCTCGCCGCGCATCACATCGGGCTGGCCAAAGATGTTGCGGCAGGACAGGCCCGGCACGATCGCGATAGGGCATCCCGCCGCCTCGAACCGCAGCAGCGCGCCGGCCATCGCCTCGGGCCCGGCCGGGCAAGGCAGATAGGCCGCCTCACGCCAACCGATGGTCGACCCGATCATGCCCGACAGCAGCACCGACATCGGACCATGGCGATCGATCCAGTCACCCGCCGCCGCGCGAAAGGCGGTTTCATGATCGGTAACATCCTTGGCGCCCTTGCCGCGCACCGTCTCGACCGGGATCAGCCGCCCCTCCTCCACCCGGCACAGGTGAAGGCGCATGTTGCTTGATCCCCAATCGCCCGCGATCAGCATAGTCATCCCGTCCTCAGAACTTGAAGTTGGCGCCGATGGCGAAGCGGCGGCCCTGCTCGGCATAGAGAGCGATCGCTTCGGGCGCGCCGGTATAGCGGATCTGCTTCTCGTTGGTCAGGTTGCCGGCCTCGGCATAGATACCAAAGGCGCCAAAATCATAACGGATCGATGCGTCGATCGTCTCATAGGGCTTGAAGAAGGAGCCTTCGCCACCCGCCGTCACACTGTCGAGATAGCCCGAGCGATAATTATAGGCGACGCGCAGGCCGAACCCGTCTTTTTCATAATAGCCGACCAGATTGGCATTATGCTTGGACAGCCCTTCCAGCGGCAGGGTGGCGCCGGTGCGGGCATTCACGAATGGCGTGCTGCTGTCGATATAGCTGTAGTTCGCCAGGATGCCGAAGCCGCTGGCAAAGCCATCCAGGAAGTTGAACGGCAACTGCAGCATCACTTCCGCGCCCTTGAGCTTGCCGCCCTCGCCATTGACCTTGCGCGTGACCAGGAATTGCTGGGTCTCGCCCGGCACATCCTCGAAGGTCGAGCGGGTGGTCAGGAAGGAGCCGATATCCTTGTAGAAAAGGCCGACCGTCAGCGCCGAACCCTGGCGGAAATACCATTCCAGCGACACGTCATACTGGTCCGCGCGGAAGGGCTTGAGGTTCGGATTGCCGCCGGTCCCGGTATAGACGATGCGGTTGAGCAGCAGGCCGGGGCTCAGATCCTGCGAGTCCGGCAGGCCGACGACTTTGGCCGCACCGACACGGGCCACCAGCTTGTCGGTCAGGTCGAATTTCAGCACCGCGCTCGGCAACCAGTCCTCATAGGAGGGCGATGCGGTGACCGGCTGGAACGTGCCGTCGGCGCGGCGCAGCGCGGATACCGCATCACGGTCGGTGCGGGTGTAACGCAGGCCGATATTGCCGGAGAAGGGAATGCTGCCCAGATCACCCTTCAGATTGAGCTTCACATAGCCCGCCTTGGTGACTTCATCGAGCTTGTAGGAGGCGGTGGGGTCCAGCACGCGCGGCGTGCAACTGCCCAATATCGCCTCGCAGGCAAAGTCCGCGCCAGTGCCGAACGGATTGCCGACCAGATAGGATTGGGCGAAGGGCGCCTTGCCACCCAGCAGATCGGGGAAGCTGCCGACCTCATAGAGCGCTGCATCCCGATCGGTCAGGCGGACCGAGGAGGTGAGCTGTGACAGCAGCGAATTGCGCGCGGTCTTGAGCTTGGCGATACGGCCGCCGACCTCGAGGGAGTCGAGCACGCCGCTTTCGATCGCATAGCGCAGGTCAACCCGGCCGGCATATTCCTTCGCATTGGATTCAAAGCGGTTATCGAAGAAGTTGGAATAATTGTAGAGCGACGGATCGAGCAAATCGACGCCCGAAGGCAGGGTCAGTTGCGGCACGCCGCCACCGGTGAAATCGAACGAGGTCAGATAGGATGCCTGCGTCTGGGTGCGGACATAGGTCTGGTTGTAGTTGAGCTGGGCGTCCGAATAGCTGCCCTCCGCCTTGATCGTCCACGGCCCCTTTTCATAACGCAGGTTGAGCGCGCTGGAGAGCGAGTCATCCTTGATCGTCAGCCGCTCGTCATTGCCCTGCAGCGGCCGGCGGACCGTGCCAGCGACCAGCACCTCATTGGGCGAGAAGCTGTAGTCGACATAGTCCGCGCCATTGCTGGTCAGCGCGACGGCGAACCAGTTGCGCCGGCGCTTGGCCTTGCCGGCGGCATAGACGGTGTCCAGCGACAGCTCCAATTCGTCGGTCGGCCGCCATTGCAGCACGACATTGGCGCCCAGCCGCTTGCGCCGTTCGCGCAGCCGCTGATAGCGGAGGTCGGCGATATAGGTGCCGGCCAGACCATCGCCATTGGGATCATTGTCGGCCACGCCATCGCCATCGGGGTCGAACGCGCCAGTCAGCGGCAGGAAGCCGGCGAAGCTGTTGAAGCTGTCCTCCTGGATCGGCCGATCGGATGCGGTCACATTCACCAGAACGCCGAACCGGTCATCGAAATTGCGCGAATAGAGCAGCGAACCGCTGACACCCTTGCGGTCGAGCATGTCGGCATAGCTGCCCTCGATCCGGCCGGCGACCATCGTGTTCGGCGCGTCGAGCGGCTTGCGGGTGATGATGTTGACCGTGCCGCCCAGCGACCCGTCAATCTGGTCGGCCGACAGCAGCTTGGTGACTTCCAGGCGGCTGATCAGTTCGGCGGGATAAAGCGACAGCGGATTGAAATCGGCATCGGCCGGCACACCGGGACCACGGCCAAAGGGGCTGACCAGCGAGCGGCCATTCACCTCGGTCCGGTTCTGGCGCAGGCCGCGGATCGAGACGCTGGTGCCATCGCCCAGCGAGCGGCGGATCTGCACACCCGATACGCGCTGGAGCGATTCCGCGATATTCTGGTCGGGCAGCTTGCCGACATCCTCGGCCACGATCGAGTCAACGAAGGTGACAGCCTGGCGCTTGGTCTCGATGCCCTTGCTCAGGCTCTGACGAATGCCGGTGACGACGATATCGGCAACCGCGCCATCGGCCGCCTGGGCGGGTTGCGGCTCTGCGGTTTCCTGGGCGGCTACGATCGTCGGAAACACGGCCGTGCTGGCCAGTACCAACAGGCTCGCGCATTTTGCTACCTTGCGCATCTTCATCCCCTCCTGTGCGAGCATTGTGCTTCTGAGGGAGAAATTGTTGCACAATTAGCGACGTGTCAATCCCGAAATCTGAAATTTGTTGCTTCTATATCGATTTAATTGGCCAATTTTGGGGAATAAAATCAATATGGCGGCATATTTGTATCACATGAAGCAACATTTACTCCCCGATGCGCTGCGCCGCCTCGCGCAGGGCCTCGACCAGCGGCGCCGTCGCCCCCTCGGGAATCCAGCCCGACATGGCAATGCCGGCATGGACCGGATCGCCCATCGACACGGACACGATATGATGGTCGCGCTCATCCGCCACATGGACGCGCGCATAGCCCAGCGCACGAACCTCGCTCAACTTGGCGAGCAGGCTGTCGATGCCGTCCGGGAACATCGGAATGTCGCGCCCTTCATACAGCTCGCGCACATCCGCATCCTCCAGTTCCGCAAGCAGCGCGATCCCGATGCCGCTGGTGGTCGCCGGCAACAGGCCGATACGCCCCAGGCCGCGCGACGCCTCGATCCCCGGCGGGGCGTGGAAGAGATAGGAGACGCTGTCATTCCACAGCACGCCCATCGCCACCGTATGACCGTAGCGGCGCAGTTGCTCCAGTTCCGGCAGGGCGCGGCGGATCAGGCCGGACGCAAACAGGCTCTGCGCGGCCAGCACATGCATGCCCGGCCCGGCGGTATATTTGCGGTTCGCGGTCTGGCGGGCGATGCCCAGATAGGCCAGCGTCTTGAGCAGGCGGTTGATCTTGGTCGGATCGGAATCCAGTTGTCGCGCCAGTTCGCGGCAGCCGATCGGCTCGGGCGAGGAAGCGAGCGCCTGAAGCGTGGTGATCCCGTCGATCAGGCTCTGGTTGGGCTGGGCGTTGATTTTCGTGCGCATGGCCGTTTCTAGCGTCCGACCATGGCGTTTAGCCAGCCCAGATATCTCATTGCCGCCCCCGCGTTACATGGTTCCAGAAGGCCGCGTTCGGCGCCACCCCCAGCCCCGGCCCTTCGGGCAGGGCAAAGGCGCCGGCCGTGCAGGACAGGCGCCCGTCGAGCAGCAACGCCGAACGCGGCAGGATCGAATGCTGATATTCATGATAGGGCAGGTCGCGCACCGCCGCGGCGGCATGCAGGCTGGCCGCTGCAAAGATACCGACGCCGATGGTCGCATGCGGCATCACCCGGACATGATGCGCCTCCGCCAGCCGGGCGATGCGCATGAACTGGGTGATGCCGGTATGGCCCATTTCGGGCTGCACGATCGATACCGCGCGTGCTTCCAGCCGGGGCCGGGCGTCGAACACGCTGCGCCATTCCTCGCCCGCCGCGATCGGCGTCGCGACGCGGGCGGCGACATCGGCCAGCCCCGCCACATCCTCGGGCTTGACCGGCGCCTCGGCGAAATAAAGGTCATGCGGTTCGAGCCGGCGGACGAGCGCCACCGCCTCGGCCGCTGAATACATCCAGTGCAGGTCGACCATCAGTTTGACGTCCGGGCCGATCGCGGCGCGCAAGGCCCGCGCCTCCGCCTCGATCCCGTCGAAGCTGACCACGCCGGCGAACTTGATCGCGTCGAACCCCTGGTCGACGAAGCGCTTCGCCAGTGCGCAGCGTGCCTCCAATGTCGGTTCGGGCAGGCCGGAGACATAGGCCGGAATGGTCTCGCGCCGCTGCCCGCCCAGCACGCGGCAGAGCGGCAGGCTGGCGGCGCGGGCATGGATATCCCACAGCGCGATGTCGACCGCCGCCATCGCATCCAGCCAGAAACCGCCCTGATAGCCGCGCACCCGCATCAGGTCGTAGAGATCTTCCCAGATCACCTCCACATCATGGGCCGATCGGCCGATCAGGATCGGCGCGATGACATCGTCGACCAGTTCGTGGATCGCCCCCGGCGCGACCAGGCCATAGGTCTCGCCCCAGCCGACCAGCCCTGATCGGGTGGTGGCGCGCACCACGACCGATCGGTCGACCGTCGGATAGATGGTGCCGTTGCGGCGCCGGACGATATAGCCGGCCGCGTTGACTTCCTCGCCCGGCCCCAGCGCGCCCAGATAGGGCACGTCGCGCGGAATGGTGACGGTGAAGACGTCCAGCCGCTCGATCACATCGTCCATCGCGCCCATATCCTTCAGCCCTGCACCACGCCGATTCCGCTCCAATCGTCGATCCGTGCGAGGATGCGGTCAAGCTCGCGCTGGTCGCCCTCGTCCAGTTCCGGGCCGGGCGCGCGGGTGAAGGCGTCCGCTATCAGGCCGCGCCGGCGCAAGACTTCCTTGGTCAGGCGCCAGCGGAACACCGCCTGCATCATCAGCAGCGGCAGCATCCGTTCATAATGGGTGCGCACCGCATCACCGTCGCCGGCCAGATGGGCAGCCATCAGCGCGACATGCGCCTCGGGCAGTTCGGCCGCCGGCATGGTGCCGATCGCGCCGCGCGCCAGTTCATCGGTGATGTAACGGCCACCGGCACCGCCGAACACGCCCAGCAGATGATCGGGCGCGGCGGCGCGGATCGCGCTGATCCGCTGGCCACACGGCATATTCTCTTCCTTGACCCAGTGGATGGCGGGGACGGCACCGACCACGGCGATGACATCTTCTGCGCTCAGGCCCGCACCCATCGGCCGGGGCGCATTTTGCAGCATCAGCGGCAGGCCGGCCTCGCCCAGTTTGCGATAATGGGCGGCCAGCGCGTCATTGTCGCCGGCCAGCGCGCCCGGCGTCATCACCATCGCGCCGGCGGCGCCCGCTTCCTTGCCCGCGCGGATCAGCGCCAGGCTTTCTTCGATATCGGGGCTGGACGCGCCGATGATGAAGCCAATGCGGCCATCGATGCGCGCGGCGATCCGGGCAATGAGGCCGATCCGCTCATCGAGCGAGAGCATGTCATATTCGCTGGCGAGGCCCGGAAAGACTGCGCCGTCGACACCGCAATCGACGACGAAATCGACAATCGCATCCATGCCGCTATCGTCGATCGCGCCGGACGCATCGAACGGCGTGGGCAGAACCGGATATACGCCACTGACCTTCATGGAACCCCTTCCTCTCCTGTTTCCGTTTCAGTTATCGCTCATTTAGCAACACGTCAATCTGACATTGTCAGAATTATGCCATTGCGAGTACATCTCTAGATGATATGTTGCTTTTATAAATACGAATGGAGAAGATATGCCCCGCCTGTCCGGCAAGATCGCTCTCATCACCGGTGCCGCCGGCGGCATCGGCGCGGCCATTTGCGTCCGCTTCAAGGCGGAGGGCGCCCATGTCGTCGCGATGGACCGGATCGCCCCCGATGCGGGGGATGAGGCATGGATCTGCGACCTGGCCGACGACGCCGGCATCGCGCAGGGCGCGGCCGACCTGCTGGCACGGCTTGGGCCGCCGGACATCATCGTCCATGCCGGCGCAGCCACCGAACAGGCGGACATCTTCGCCTCCTCGCCCCAGGCCTTCAATGCGGTCTATGACGTGAATGTCGGCGGTGCGGTCCGCCTGGTCCAGGCCTTCGCTCCTGCCATGCAGGGCGCAGGCCGGGGCAGTTTCGTCTTCATTTCCTCGATCAATGCCCGCATGGGCGCGCCAAGCCTGGCGGCCTATGCCGCATCGAAGGGCGGCCTCGAAACCTTCATGAAGGGCTTTGCGCTGGACGTCGCAGCCGACGGCCTTCGCGCCAATTGCGTCGCCCCGGCCTCGATCGACACGGCAATGCTGCGCGCCTCCTTCGACCGGCAGCCCGATCCGGCGGCCGCGCTGGCCGCCAATATCCTGCGCCATCCGCTCGGCCGGCTCGGCACCGTCGAGGATGTTGCCAATCTGGTACTGTTCCTCGCGTCCGATGAAGCCGCCTGGATCACCGGTGGCGTATTCCCGGTGGACGGTGGTGCCGGCATCACCCGCCGATAGGCTGGAGGACAGGGAACAGGCTGGCGATCGCGCGCCAACCCATCCCCTGTCCGGTCGTTACAGCGCCTGCTGTTCCGAATTGAGGTTGCGCTTCGCCGGTAATTTGGCGCCGGCATCGGGCATCGCACCATTCAGGCCCGCCGGCACCTCGATATAGGGCAGGCCCAAAGTCTGGCTGGTCATGCGACGGATACGGTTGGTGAGGTCCGGGCTGGCGTTGAGCTTCTGCCCATAGGAAGGCACCATCGCCGCCACCTTGGGCTTCCAGCTTGTCGCCATCTGCTGCGGGAAGGCGCGGCGCATCACTTCCAGCATGATCGCCGGCGAGGTGGAAGCGCCGGGCGAGGCGCCCAGCAGCGCGGCGATGCTGGCATCCTTGTCGGTGACGATCTCGGTCCCGAACTGAAGCAGCGTGCCCTTCTTGGGATCATATTTGATCACCTGCACGCGCTGGCCCGCAGTGATCAGCTTCCAGTCGCCGCGCTTGGCATTGGGATAATATTTGACCAGTTCGGCCTGGCGCTGGGCATCGGTCAGCGTCGCCTGCTGCGCCAGATAGCGGACCAGATCCAGATTTTCCGCGCCGACCTTCATCATGCCGCCCACATTATTCTTGTAGATGGAAGCGAACAGATCGAACGACGAGCCATTTTTCAGGAATTTCGTGCTCTGGAGTGCGAAGGGACCGAACAGGGTGACCGACTTGCCGTCGAGCTTGCGCGCGTCAAGATGCGGCACCGACATGGGCGGCGATCCGGCCTCCGCCTTGCCATAGACCTTCACATTGTGACGGCTGGTCGCGGCCGGCCCCTCGAACGCCAGGAACTGGCCGCCGACCGGGAAGCCGGCATAGTTTTTCGATTCCGGAATGCCCGACATCTGCAGCAGCTTGAGCGAGGCACCGCCCGCGCCGATGAAGACGAACTTCGCCTTCACCACGGCATCGCTGTTCTTCTTGAGGTCATGGACGGTGACGTTCCACGTCTTGTCCGCATTCTGATGCAGGCCGCGCACCTCATGGCCAAGCTGCAGGTTGAAATTGGGATTGCGGGTCAGCGCATGGGTCAACTGGGTGGTGATGACACCGAAATTGACATCGGTGCCGAGCGGCATGAACGTCGCCGCCACCTTCTGCTTCGGGTCGCGCCCCTCCATCACCAGCGGCGCCCAGCGGCGGATCTGTGCCGGATCCTGCGAATATTGCATGCCGTAGAAAAGCGGGTTCTTGACCAGCGCATCGCGGCGCTTGTGCAGATAGGCGATATTGTCGTCACCCCAGACGAAGCTCATATGCGGCGTCGGGTTGATGAAGTCGGTCGGCTTGGGCAGGCGGCCCTGCTTGACCTCATGCGACCAGAACTGGCGCGAAATCTCGAACTGCTCGGCGATGTCCACGGCCTTTTCGGTCGCGATCGATCCGTCGTCCTTCTCCGGCGTATAGTTCAGCTCGGCAAAGCCCGAATGGCCTGTGCCCGCATTGTTCCAGCCATTGGAGCTTTCCTGCGCGACCTTGTCCATCCGCTCATAGATATCGATCCGCCAGTCCGGCTCCATCTCCTGGAGATAGGTGGCCAGCGTCACGCCCATGATGCCGCCGCCGATCACCAGCACATCGACCGGCTGGTCATTGGCGGCCGCCTTGCCAGCGGGCGAGGCCATGGGACGGAACAGGAATGCGGCGGCGGTGATCGCCAGCACCAGGAGGAGGATGGCGAGGGTAAGGAGGATCTTCTTGAACAGGGGCCGGCGGCGCGATGCCGCCGGACTGGAGGAGGATGTCATGATCGTGGGTTCCAAATTTGCGTGGAAAGGGGCCGGGCGGCCGGATGCGCGTTCGCCAATCTTATCCGTCAGGTCATGCGCACCACCCCATCATCCTTCAGAAACGGAAGCTCAGCCAACCGGCCAGATAATCGCTGTTGCCATAGCCGGCACGACTGAGCACCGGGCCAGCATCCAGATGCTCGTAGCGCCCGACAAAGGACAGGCGCGGCGTGATCGACCATGTGATCTGCGCACGGATGGATTCGCCGATCTTGTGACCGGGAACCGATTGGGTGCCGGCGAAGATCGACTTGTTGGCGCGATAGACCGCATCATTTTCATCGGCGCGCCAGGCGAACTGATATTCCATCAGCATCTTCACGCCCTTGAGCGGCGACAGGGTCAGGCTGGGCGCCAGCGTCTTGAGGTTGGTCGGCGTCATGCACAGCTGGTAGCTGTAATAGATATTATTGCCGAAGGGGGCGTAGGCGGCCTTCAGCGTGCCACCCTCGAACGTGCCGCCGCCGCTTGCATAATCGGCGTGGAAGCCGATGCGCGGCCCCATCGGCAGGTCGCCGGGCAGCTTGTAGCTCTGGTTGAAGAAAAGCTGCCAGGCGTTGATGTCGCGCCCGTCGAAATCGCCGAACTGGTGGTTGACGGTCCAGTCGAGATTGACCGGGCCAACCTGCCCCCACAAGCGCGCGCCGGCATAGAAGCGCTCGACCCGGCCGGCCACACCGCCCCACAATGCCTCGCTGGTGCGCAACCGCCAGAAGAAGGGATCGAGATAGAGTTCCGATCCGCCCAGCGCCTTTTCGGGAATGCGGATGCCGGCGGTGAAGCCGGAAAAACGCCGGCCCTGCTCGACCTTGTCGTCGCCCGTCCCGCCATTGCCCAGCGCGGTCGGCTTGAAATCGAAGGCATCGATGCGCAGCGATCCCGTCCGCGCCCAGGCCCGCACGCCGTTCAGCGCATAGCGGATCGTGTTGTTGTCGCGCTGCGACGTCAGCAGATTGGGGCCGTCGGTAAATTCCTGGCGCCCATAGCGCAGGCCCAGGTCCATGCCGGCGACCCGCCCCTTCAGTTCGGCGAAGGACTGGAGCAGCACCAGATCATTGCGCAGCGATCCCGACGGCGTGCCGATATTGTCACCGGACATGCCGCCATGGGCGATTTCGCCATAGAAGCGCAGATGCGGCCCGACATGCAGGTCGGCGCCACCGACCAGCCGGTTGATGTCCTGCCGCTGGCTGCCGGCGTTCCGCAGGTTGAGGTTGGTCGTGTAATTGACCCGCACCCGCGCCTCGCCGCTGAGCGTCAGAAAGATGTCGCCATCATCGTCGAGCGGCAGATATTTGAGGCGATCGAACAGGTCGCCGCGCTGCTGGGGATCGGCCTTGCTGCGCCAGTCCTCCGCCCAGCGCGACAGGGCGTAGCCGCCCGATACCGCGCCTTCGCCGACCGCATCAGCGGGATAGAGGCTGGTGGGCTCAGCGGGCATGGCGTCGGCCCATGCTGGCGTGGCGAACAGGGTGGCCAAAGTGAGAGCGGAGGCAGCGACGGGGCGGCGCGCGGCCGCGCAGGAGAAACGAACCATGGTGGCTGCGCCTCATTCCGCCGGTACGGCGCTGGCGAGCGCCGGGGCCGTCGGGGATGGCGCCCCGCCCTCGCCCCGCATCGCGGCTTGCAATTGCTGCTGATCCAGCTTCCCTTCCCAACGCGAGACGACGACCGTCGCCACCGCATTGCCGATGAAGTTGGTGAGGCTGCGACATTCGCTCATGAAGCGATCGACGCCCAGGATCAGGGCCATGCCGGCGACAGGCACGGACGGGACGATGGAGAGTGTCGCCGCCAGCGTGATGAAGCCGGCACCGGTCACGCCCGCCGCGCCCTTGGACGAGAGCATGGCCACGCCCAGCAACAGGATCTGGTCGCCGATCGACAGATCGACGCCGGTGGCCTGCGCGATGAACAGCGCCGCCAGCGTCATGTAGATATTGGTGCCGTCAAGGTTGAAGCTGTAGCCGGTCGGCACGACCAGGCCGACGATCGACTTGGGGCAGCCCGCCCGCTCCATCTTCTCGATCAGGGCCGGCAGCGCGCTTTCCGACGAGGAGGTGCCCAGCACCAGCAGCAATTCGGTCTTGAGGTAACGGATCAGGCCGAAGATCGAGAAGCCGGCGGCACGGGCGACCAGGCCCAGGATCACGACCACAAACAGCGCCGAAGTGAGGTAGAAGGTGCCGACCAGGAACGCGAGATTGGCGAGCGTGCCGACGCCATATTTGCCGATGGTGAAGGCCATGGCGCCGAACGCACCCACGGGCGCGGCCTTCATGACGATGGCGACCAGCTTGAACACGGCGGTCGAGACATCTTCGAGCAGGTCGAGCACGCGCGCACCGCGATCGCCGATCAGAGCCAGCGCGACCCCGAACAGGATGGCGACGAACAGCACCTGAAGGATATTGCCGCTGACGAAGGCGGACAGGAAACTGTCGGGGATGATGCCGGTCAGGAAACCGGTCAGCGTGCTGTCATGCGCCTTCTGCGCATATTCGCTGACCTTGCTGGCGTCGAGCGTGGCGGGGTCGATGTTGAGGCCCGCGCCCGGCTGCACCACATTGGCGACGATCATGCCGACGACCAGCGCCAGGGTGGAGAAGAAGAGGAAATAGGCGAAGGCCTTGCCCGCGACCCGGCCGACGCTGGCGATGTCGCGCATGCCGGCAATGCCGGTGACGATCGTCAGGAAAATGACCGGGGCGATGACCATCTTCACCGCCTTGATGAAGGCGTCGCCGACCGGCTTCATCGCCTCCCCCAGATGCGGCGCGAAATGGCCGAGCGCCACGCCGGCGATGATCGCCAGCAGCACCTGCGCATAGAGATGAAGATACCAGGGACGCCGGGCGATCGGCGCGTCGGGGAAATCGGAAATCTGCATGACAGTTGTCTTTCTGGCCCTCGCCAAAAGCCTTCCCGCCTTCTTGAATGGGCGGGTCGGGAATTGAAGTGGCCAGTATCGAGCCGTCAGAAGCGCGGGACAAATTGTAGGAGAAATGAAATTAAATCATTATAATTCAATATATT